>JBHIAB010000028.1:0-21666 GCA_046758385.1 Methylomirabilia bacterium
AGGACATGGTGGAGGCCAACCTGCGGCTGGTCATTTCCATCGCCAAGAAGTACACCAACCGCGGGCTCCAGTTCCTGGACCTGATTCAGGAGGGGAACATCGGCCTCATGAAGGCCGTGGACAAGTTCGAGTACCGGCGCGGCTACAAGTTCTCCACCTACGCAACCTGGTGGATCCGCCAGGCCATCACCCGCGCCATCGCCGACCAGGCCCGCACCATCCGGATCCCGGTACACATGATCGAGACCATCAACAAGCTGATCCGCACCTCCCGCCAGCTGGTGCAGGAGCTCGGGCGCGAGCCGAATCCAGAGGAGATCGCCATCAAAATGGATGTGCCGGTGGAGAAGGTGCGCAAGGTGCTCAAGATCGCCCAGGAGCCCATCTCGCTGGAAACCCCCATCGGCGAGGAGGAGGACAGCCACCTGGGCGATTTCATCGAGGACAAGGGAGCGGTCTCCCCTGTGGAGTCCGTCATCGGGCTCTCCCTTCGCGAGCAGACCAACAAGGTCCTCAACACCCTGACCCCGCGCGAGGAGAAGGTCCTCCGCCTGCGCTTCGGCCTCTCCGATGGGTGCGAGCACACCCTGGAGGAGGTGGGGCAGGACTTCGCCGTGACCCGAGAGCGGATCAGGCAGATCGAAGCCAAAGCCCTCCGCAAGCTCCGCCACCCCTCGCGGTCGAAGAAGCTCCGGAGCCTCTTGGAGACATGAGCCGCGGCCGGGCCGGCAGCGGGGTACACGCCGCATCGGTTTCCCGCCTGCAGCCCGACCATCGGTTCTGGTCTCGCATCCGATCCGGCGCAGGCCGCCGGTTCCGCCCCCGCCTTTTGCCCCACCTTCGCCTGTGCTGTATGATGACCTCTGGGCCCATAGCTCAATTGGCAGAGCTGCCGGCTCATAACCGGTCAGATCCTGGTTCGAGCCCGGGTGGGCCCACCATCTGAGGGAGAAGACGTGGATTCTCAACTCCGGCTCCTGATCGATCTGCAGGGACTCGACTCCAAGATCGCCGCCCTGGAGGGCGAGCTGGCCCGACTGCCGGGACGGATCGATGCGATCCAGTCGGAACTGGGCCGGGTGCTGAAGGCCGTGGAGAGCCTCAACGCCAAGCAGGATCAGACCAGGAAAGAGATCCACCTCAAGGAAAAGGACCTCGAGTACTCGGCCTCCAAACGCAGCAAGGCAGAGGCCCGACTCTACGAGGTGAAGACCAACAAGGAATACTCGGCGGTGCTGGCCGAGATCGAGGAGATCAAGCAGGAGAAGTCCCGAATCGAGGAGCAGATCCTTGCACTGATGGAAAGCCAGGAACGGCTCATTGCGCAGATTCGCGAAACCGAGGGGCAGCGCGCGAACCTGGAAACCAAGGGGAAGGCCGAAGAGGCGGAGATCAGGAGCCGCATGGCCGCAGTCGAGGCCGACCTGGCCCTGCTCCGCTCAGACCGTCGTGCCCTTGTGGCCGAGCTCCCGGCCGACCTGGTAGCGAGCTACGGCAAGTTGTTGCGCCACCGAGCCCACCTCGCCATCGTCCCGGTGCTCCACGGCGGGATCTGCGGCGGCTGCCGCGTGAGCCTAACCCCCCAGATCTTCCAGGAGGTCAGGCAGCAGGCCACCCTCCACACCTGCGAGAGCTGTGGCCGGTACCTCTACTGGCTCCCGGGCTAGTCCGCTTGTTCCCCCAACATCTGCACGTTTGTGTCCAATTTGGGCAGCACGCCACTGGCGCCGTGCCGAGAACCGAGCAGATCAAGGACGCAGGGAGGAGCCACCCGGAGGCGTACTCGCTGTACGTTGAGGATGGGCGACGACCGAGGACGCAGAGATGCGACGGTTATCGCCACGGCGCTAGTCCGGGAGTGATTCTGACCCTGCCTCTCTGGCCCTCCGCCTGAAGCCCGGCGAATCCGTGCCCTCCGGAAAACCCCTCTCAGACATGAAAGCCGCTGACCGAACGGCCCGGGAGCTGATCCTGTCTATCGACGGATCCGTGGAGGGAAACCCGGGGCCGGGCGCCATCGGGGTGGTGATTGAGGCTCGCGACGGCACTCCGGTGGATGCGTGGGGCGAGGCCATCGGCCTCGTCACTAACAACCAGGCGGAGTATGGCGCGCTCCTGGCTGCGCTCCGCCGGGCTCACCTGCTCGGGGCGCGCACGGTAGTCGTCCGCTCTGACTCCCAGCTGCTGGTGCGCCAGCTCCTGGGCCAGTACCGCGTGCGAGACGCCAAACTCCGATCCCTCCACCATGAGGCCCAGCGGCTTGCTCAGAGCTTTGAGCGCTTCGCCATCGAGCACATTCCCCGCGAGCAGAATCGCGCCGCTGACCGGCTGGCCAACCGGGCCCGCCTCGAAAGGCCTTCGTAAGGCCTCCAATCCCCTGCATCTCCGACCGGCAGATGCCATGACCCGGGTGTTATACTTGAAAAGCTGTCATTCCGTCCTTGACTGGCGCCAGAGAAGGCGGGGTGGTCGCCGGCTGCTCGCGGTGGGCAGCGGGAGGAAAGTCCGGGCTCCGCAGGGTAGGGTGCTGGGTAACGCCCAGGGGGGGTGACCCCACGGACAGTGCCACAGAAAGCAGACCGCCGTCCCTTAGTGGGCGGTAAGGGTGAAACGGTGAGGTAAGAGCTCACCAGCAGCCCGGGTGACCGGGCTGGCTCGGCAAACCCCACCCGGAGCAAGGCCAAATAGGAGAGCGACCCCGGCGCTGGACCCACTGAGATCCGGCGGCAGGGGGAAGGGTGGCCCGCCCGGCGCTCTCGGGTCAGGCCGCTTGAGGTGCCGGGTAACCGGCATCCTAGAGAAATGACCATCACCCCGGCACAGGGAAACCGCCCGGGGCACAGAACCCGGCTTATACGCCTTCTCTGGCGCTTTTCTTTTCCTCCCAGCTACTTGGCCCGACCCGGGCAGGGGAACCGGGGAAGAGAGGAGCAAGGTTTATCATGCCCAAATATGAAATCTATGCAGCAAAGTATGCCGGTCCTCTTACAAGTTCCGGGGCCTTCCTCATGTGGGTCAAAGACTGGGAGGAAATCGCAAAAAGAAACTATTATTTCTGGTGCATAAAAGGACCCGATGAGACGGTGATCGTAGATGCCGGTGTCTCACCTGAACTGGCCAGGAAGAGAAATCTCACCGGATACGTGAACCCGGCGGACATCCTGTCCCGCATTGAGGTGAAGGCTGATGAGGTCCGACACGTCGTAATCACCCATATACATTGGGACCATACGAGTGGCGTCAGCCTGTTTCCAAAGGCCACTTTTTACGTTCAAGATGAAGAGTATCGTTTCTGGTTGAAGAATCCGGTCGCGGAACGTCCCCCCTTCAGGCACGTATCAGATGATAGCGCCAAGGCCTATTTGGCTTCCCTCGAAGGGACGGATCGTCTTGTCCTTCTCAACGGGGATCAGGAGATTCTCACTGGGATCGAATGTGTTCTTTCGCCGGGCCATACGGTTGCTCTTCAAGCGGTGGCAGTGAGCACAGCAAAAGGCACGGCCATCCTTGGTTCTGACTGCGCCCATCTTTTTCGTAACTATCGTGAAGATTGGCCGAGCTCTCTCATCGTCGATCTGGTGGGATGGATGAGAACATACGAGAAGCTTCGTGCAAAAGCCTCATCCCTTGATCTGCTTTTCCCAGGCCATGATCCCCTTATGTCAGAAAATTATCCCGAAGTGGCGAAAGATGTAACCAAGCTCGTGTAGAAATCCAAATCGGGCCTTTTCCCTAGGCGCTCAGTTGGACGCTGGCGACCAGCGGCTGACGTCGACCCGCCTCGGGCCCCGGCTCCGCGCGCATGGCCTTGAAAAAAGCGCCAAAAAGCGCCATGGAGGAGGAAGGGAAGCCTTCCGGCAAGCAGATTGCGTTCCCAGCCCCCATATGCTAGTCGTTATCGCCAGGGTGCCGTCTCGAGGCGATCGCAGCCCGTCCCTGACCCATGGGGTGGCGCGCAGGTCCCATCCATGGTCGCACTGTCGCAGCTTGAGCGTGGCCTCGGGCCAGCTCGAGAATGCGAGACTGCGACACAACGCGCGCCCAACGTGACCCCCCCCAGAGACCCGGTGGGACGAGGTGCACCGGGCGCAAACCCACAAGGGAAACCCGAGCCCTGATGCTCTGCGCGGCCTCAAATGCGAATGCCGATCGTCTTCCAGCCCAGGTTGCACACCCGATGACTGACCCCATCACGGTTTAGCTTATGACATATTTCCCCTCTCAATTCGCTTATTTCCTTCGAAATCGCCCCGGCCGACGAAATCTCAAGCTGTTGCTGCGATTTCTGGTGCTGTTAGCGATCATGGCCACGCTTTACAGTGTCCTCTTTCATTTCCTCATGGCACGGGAAGGTCGTGAGTTCAGCTGGATGACCGGCCTCTACTGGACGCTGACAACGATGTCGACGTTGGGGTTCGGCGATATCACCTTTACCAGCGACTTAGGCCGATTTTTTTCCATGTGGGTCCTCTTATCTGGCATGGTGTTTCTCCTTATCCTGCTACCCTTTACATTCATCCAGTTTTTCTATGCGCCGTGGATGGAAGCCCAATCCGTCTCCCGCGCTCCCCAGGAGCTGCCTCGCGATACCGCAGGCCACGTCGTCCTGACCCATTACGACGAGGTCACGGCTGCCTTGATCAACAAGTTGACACAGTATCACTACCCCTACGTGCTATTGGTCCCCGATCTGCCAGAGGCGTTGCGTCTGCATGACCGTGGCCTCAAGGTGGTCCTCGGGGATCTGAGCAATCCCGAAACCTACCGGAGGGTCCGCGTGGAGAAGGCGACACTGGTGGCGACAACCTGCAGCGACGTGGTCAACACCAACGTGGCCTCTACGGTGCGGGAAATGTCCGCCAACGTGTCGATCACCGCCACGGCCAACGCTTCGGCGTCAGTAGACATTCTGGACCTGGCCGGCGCTACCCATGTGCTCCAGCTCGGGGAGATGATGGGCAAGTCCCTTGCCCGACGGACCATCGGCGGTGATGCCATGGCTCATGTGATCGGCGAGTTCGATCAGCTACTCATTGCCGAGACCACCGTGGCCCGAACACCTCTAGTCGGCAAGACCCTGCGCGAATGCCGGCTCCGGGAGCGAGCCAACATCACCGTCGTGGGAGTTTGGGATCGTGGACAGTTCCAGACCGCCGGGCCGGAGACACGGATCAGCCCGAACACGGTGCTCGTGCTGGCTGGTTCCCAGAGTCAGCTGGACAGCTACAACCGACTCTTCAGCCTCTATCGCTCGTCGAAAGCCCCGGTGGTCATCATCGGCGGTGGCCGCGTCGGCCGGGCGACAGGCCGCGCGCTGGCGGAGCGGGGCATAGACTACTGCATCATCGAGCAGCTGCCCGAACGCGTTCGCGACCCTGAAAAGTACGTGTTCGGCAACGCGGCGGAACTGGAAATTCTGAAGAAGGCGGGGATCATGGAGGCGGCCAACGTGGTGATCACCACCCACGACGATGACACCAACGTGTACCTCACCATCTACTGCCGCCGTCTACGGTCGGACATCCAGATCATTGCCCGTGCCACATTCGACAGAAATATCTCAACGCTGCACCGGGCCGGCGCCGACTTTGTCATGTCTTATGCGTCGATGGGGGCCAACACCATTTTCAACCTCCTGAAGCGGAGCGACATCTTGGTGGTGACCGAGGGATTGGACTTCTTCAGGATGAAGTTGCCCGCCTCGCTTGCCGACAAGACGATCGTCGAGACCTCCATCGCCCAAGAAACCGGCTGCAGCATTATCGCCATCAACGCCGATAACGCCATGCAGATCAACCCGGATCCCACCGTGCCGCTGCCCGCCGATACGGAAATCATCCTCATCGGAACGGTCGAGGCCGAGAATCGCTTTCTCGAACTGTATGGAGATTGATGACCCTCGTGCTCGCGCTCCGGTTGGCGCCGGATCGCAAGCACTTCGTTCCAGAGCAGAAGCATCGAGAAATTCCCCTTCCGTATCGGCCGACTGAGTCACGACCCCCTCGTCTTGGGAAATAAGGACCCCCCATTCAGACACAAGGTAGCAGTCAGAACATAGGGGCAGGTAAGTTGGACACAAACGTGCAGATGTTGGGCGAGCAAGCAATTTAGCGCCGCATACGTTCTTTCCTGTCGAGATCTCGTGCCCATTTCCTTCACCCTTCGGGGGTTCTACTTCCTCACCTTTTTCGGCCTGGGCGTCTATGCCCCGTACCTGAGCCTCTTCCTTTGGTCGCGGGGATTGACCGGAGCCGAGGTGGGGGCAGTGTGGGCCCTTCTTCCCCTCGGTGCCGTTGTGGCGCCGCCCCTCTGGGGAATCGTCGCCGACAAGTTCAGAAGCCGGAAACCCCTCATCTTTTCCCTGACTGTGGCGGCCGGCGGCATGTTCGCTGGCCTGCTGTTCGCCCAGAGCTTCCTTCTCCTCGCCACCGTGGTGTTTCTGTTCTCCGCCTTTCGAACGTCGACCCTCCCGCTCGTGGAGAGCGCAACCTTCGAGCACCTCGCCGGGAGACGGAGCAAAGCCGGAGAACAAAACCCGACCGCCTATGGAGGCTTCCGGCTATGGGGTTCGGTCGGATTTGTCGTCGCGAGCCTCTCGATTGGCTACCTAGTGGATGCCTTCTCGATCCGCGCGATGGTGTACGTCTTTCTCGTGGGCGCGGGACTCCAGGCCCTTTTGGCCCTGACGCTCCCATCCGAGGGGGGAGAACCGCACGCCCGCCTCGGTCGGGAGATCGTCGCGCTGCTGAAAACGCCGGCGTTCTCCGCCTTCCTGCTGGCCGGGTTCGTCCTGCGAACGAGCCACGGACCCTTCTGGACGTTCCTTCCCGTTCACATGAAGGCTCTGGGCCTCTCCAGTGGACTGATCGGTTGGTCCTTCTCCGTGGGCGTTGTGGCGGAGGCGATCTTTTTCATGCTTTCCCACCTCATTTTGAAGCGCGTCGACACGCGGACCCTGCTCATGACCGCAGCTGGGGCTTCGGCCCTCCGGTGGTGGCTCTATGCGCTCGCGCGGGAGCCGTGGACGTTCCTGGCCATCTCGGTGCTCCATGCCTTGACGTTCGCGGCATTCCACGTGGCGGGCGTCACCCTCGTCAACCGAAACACGGCGCCCATGCTGAAGAGCAGCGGCCAGGCGTTTTTTTCCGCCGCGACGTACGGCGCGGGAGGAATTGTGGGGGCCACGCTATCCGGACTCCTTCTCGATTCGCTGGGGATTGCGGGGCTCTTTCGGGCGGCCGCCGCGGTCGCCTTGCTTTCGGGCTTGATCTTTCGAGCCGCGCTCCCGGGAAGGTAGCACTGGTGGGACCATCGTCGGGCTCAGCCTCAGCGGCGTCTGCTCGGCCACTCGCTCGGCGATATATTAGATTCCAGGCTCACAACCTGGTACCGGAGAGACCGCCATGACCACCAAAGGCTCTACCAGCAAGCTGCACCGTGAAGCCATCGTCATCGACATGGTCTGCCCCCTGCTCTTCACGGAGCGCTACATCGACGAGTGGATCAAGGGAGGTGCCACCGCCGTGGGCCCAACGGTGGCCGCGGACGACAACTGCGCCGTGGCAGTGGGCCACATTGGCATGTGGTACGAGCGTCTCAGGCGCCGGAGCTCACAGCTCGTCCATGTCACCCGGGTCGAGGATGTCTACCGAGCCAAGAATGAGCGAAAACTCGGCATCATCTTCCACTTCCAGAACACGCAGCCCTTTGAGCGCAACCTGGACCTGGTGGAGGTCTTCTATCGCCTCGGCGTGCGGATGGTCCAGCTCACCTACAACGTCAAGAGTTGGGTCGGTGACGGCTGTGAGGAAGCCACCGACTCGGGGCTGAGCGAGTTCGGCCGCCGAGTGATTCGCGAAATGAACCGTGTCGGCATGGTCGTTGACCTGTCCCACACCGGCTATAGGACCACCATGGAGGCGATGGAGGTTTCCGAAGGCCCCGTGGTCTTCTCCCACTCCAACGCCAAGGCCGTTCACGCGTCGCGGCGGAACCTCCGCGACGACCAGATCAAGACCGTGGCGGAGAAGGGTGGCGTCATCGGCCTCAACGGCTTCCCCGTGTTCGTCAGCAAGCGCCGATGGCCTACCTTGGACGAACTGCTGCTCCACACCGACTACATTGCCGACCTAGTCGGCACCGACCACCTGAGCCTCGGCCTCGACTTTTACGGCGGTCAGTGGCCCTTCGCCTCGCCACGCGAGGCCAGAGCGCTCTATGGGGAACGGTTGAAGACGGGGCGCTGGCAGCCGGCAACCTACCCGCCTCCCCCGTACAAGTACCCCCGCGGGATCGAGGTGCCTTCCAAGCTTGAAAGCCTGACCCACGGCCTTCTGGCCCGGGGTTACGGGGAGAAGGATGTCGAAAAGATCCTGGGAGGGAACCTGATGCGCGTCTTTGGCAAGGTGTGGAAATAGAGAGCGAAGGAAGTGAGCCTCTCGGGCCACACCTCGCTGGTGGGCGCGCACGCGTTGCCCTCTCCGTTCACCCCGCTGATGCCGATTGCTCTATAGAGCCATGGGCACGGACAAGCACACGCCTACGGCAGTGGTCATCCAGGACAGCCCCCTCCACCGCAAGATTCTCTCCAGTTGCCTGAGACAGTCGCTGGGCTGTCAGGTCCGCGAGGCAGCCGAGGTCGAGGCCGCTGTATCGATCCTCCTCCGCGAGCAGCCAGACCTCATTGTGACCGACCTCACGATGCCCGAACTAGACGGGCTGGACCTGGTGACGATCCTCCAAGTGCGGGACGAATGGCGCCACATCCCGGTAGTGGTCCACTCCGGCGCGAACGATGTGAAGCGCGTCCGGGCCATGATGAACTTGGGGATCACAGACTATATTCTAAAGCCGTTCGACCGGGACATCGCCCTCCCAAGGCTGAAGAAGGTTGTGGAAGCGCTACCTCCGAAGGAGGTGTCGAGGCCACCGAAGCGCCCTTCGCATGCCCCGGGGCAGATTCCTGTCCTCCTTGTCACCGCAAGAGACGAGTTTGGCGAGCTGGTTCGGCGAGAAGCGGACGCACTCTACGACGTGATCCCGGTCGAGTCAGGCCCGGCCGCAGTCGCCGTGGCGATAGACATCCAACCGTGGGCCATCTTCCTCACCCCCGAGTTGACCCCCTGGGACGAGGAAAGGACGAGAAGAACTATCCACGCGTTGAAGACGGTCCGAAGCACAGTTATTGCACTCCCCAACTTTCAGTTGCACGAGATCCACGGCCGGCTCAAGCCCCCACCGTTCGCGATCACCAGCGCCGCGAACGTGACGACCGTGACCCTCCAGAAGAGCTTCGATTCGAGCTGCTTGGACGCCCTCAAGACGGCCCTCACCCAGGCCATGAGGAGCGAGACGGAGGAAGTGGTCTTTGAGACTCCCACTCTCTGGGGTGGGCAGGTTCCTCTCAGCTCGCTTCGAGAGCTGGCCCACACGCTCGGCGAGCAGGCTTCTCGCGAACTGCGGGACACATACGTCAGCCTCTCCAGGTAGTCTCAAGCTCGTCAGTGCTCGCCCGGTCCCACGATAGGTAGGTTTCGCCGCGACCGCCATGCAAGCAACAGCCGACTTCTGGCACCACAGCCAACCCCTTGCGGAGCGGACACCTTCGTGCGACACTCCGTCTCCGTGAAGCGCCTGTGGGAGAGACGAGAGCATCGCGACCGTCGTGCGGCAGGAACACCACCATATGGATGTTCGAGATCGTGAGGCTGACGGCCAGCGTTACGACCTGGCCATCATAGGCAGCGGGATCGTCGGCCTCGCCACCGCCATGGCCCTCACCGAGCGGTATCCGCGTCACTCCCTCGTCGTCGTCGAAAAAGAACCCGAGATGGGTCGCCACCAGACCGGTCACAACAGCGGCGTCATCCATTCAGGAATCTACTACCGCCCGGGATCGTACAAGGCGAAGCTGTGCGTCGAGGGGGCCAGGCTCATGGTGCGCTTCTGTGAGGTCAACGGAATCACGTATGAGCGGTGTGGCAAGGTTGTCGTCGCCACGCACGAGCGTGAGCTGCCCGGTCTGGCCGGCCTGTACGAGCGCGGCATGGCCAACGGAGTCCCCGGCCTCGAGATGATCGGGCCAGAGCGCCTGAAAGAGATCGAGCCCCATGCCCATGCCCTCCAGGCCCTCTACTCCCCCGAGACGGCCATCGTGGACTTCCGCGCCGTCGCACGAGCGATGGAGGCCCAGCTCCAGCAGCACGGGATCGACCTCCTCATGAACGCGCGTGTTCGCCGAATTGTTCAGGGCACCGGCAGCCTCCGTCTGCACACCGACCGAGGCGAGGTGCGAGCGAGTCACCTGGTCAACTGCGGCGGCCTCTACGCCGATGTCATCGCCCGCATGGCAGGCGCGCGGTCCGCGGTTCAGATCATTCCCTTCAGAGGCGAGTACTACTGCCTGCGGGGCGACAGACAATCCCTGGTCCAGGGACTGATCTATCCGATTCCCGATCCCGCCTTTCCGTTTCTGGGAGTGCACCTGACCCGGACCATCCACGGCAAAGTGGAAGCCGGACCGAATGCGGTGCTCGCTTTTGCGCGAGAAGGCTATACCATGCCCACGATCAACCTTGCCGAGCTATGGGCGACCCTCGCCTATCGAGGTTTCTGGGCCATGGCGAGGCGGTACTGGAAGGCGGGGAGCTACGAGTTCTATCGCTCGATCAGCAAACGCGCCTTCGTGCAAGCGCTCCGGCGCCTCCTTCCCGAGCTCACGGACGACGATGTCGTCCCAGGGGGGGCCGGAGTCCGCGCACAGGCTGTGAGGCAAGACGGGACACTCGTCGATGACTTCGAGATTGTCGCAACGCCCGTGGCCCTCCACGTCCTGAATGCCCCGTCGCCGGGGGCGACGGCATCGCTCGCCATCGGGAGACACCTCGCAGAGCTCGCCGCAGATTCGTTCAAGCTGAAGTCTGCCTGAACGCCCCGGGTCAAGGACCGGGATCCGAGCGAGTCGCGCCGCACTCTCACCCGCTCTCTTCGGCTCTCAGGTCTTGCCTCGACGCCTGCGATCCTCGCCGATGTCCCGCTGGCAGTGGGGGCATATGCCTGCCTTGCCGCTGATTCCCTGCTCACAGAACGGGCAGCGCGCGTCGTGAAGCTTCGGGAGGAACAGCAGCGCGATGAGCGCGGCGAAGACAAACCAGATTCCAACAGCAAACCACACCACGGCGTTGCGTCGCTTGCTCACGGCCATGAGGGCTGCCAGCCCGCCGAACAAGAGCGCCACATATCTGCTGTACAGGATCTCTGGTCCTGTTTTCGGGAGGCCCAGACGCATCATAATGGTTTCCGAGCCAAACCACACCGCGATGGCCAGCAACCCGAGGAGGGTCATTCCCAGATCCTTCCGTCCCGACGGGCGCACGGGGGCCGGGGATTTGCGCCTCTTGAATGCCATCCCGAGTGCCACGACGGCGAAGAGAACCAGCAGCGCGGTCCGGATCATTGAGGTGCAGTCCGGAGGGTAAGACCAATAGTAGCCACAATCAACCCCTCGCCAGCTCTCGCCACAGGGACTCCTCGCCGGAGAAGGACCGGCCGGTCCTCTCCTGCGTCCGATCAGACGTGCGGGCGCACGTCGCGGACGAAGCGCTCGAGGATTTTCTCAACCTCCGCGAGGGTCTTGGGAAGGCGCTCAGGGGTGAGGCCATAGTAGGGACTCAGGATGGCGTGGCCGAGGCCAGCCTCTCGGTATCGGCGGAGCATCTCTGCCAGCAGGTCAGGTGGGCCTACCAGGGGCTGAGTCTCCTCGGCTGTCGGTCGCCGGTCCAGGATCGCCAGGGGCATGAGCCCCGCCACCTCGTATCGGATCCCTCGTCCAGCCTTCCCCCCGAGCTCGCCGAGCTCGGCAATCTTCTCTCCGAGTGCCTCGGGGGTGAAGCCACGCCTGGTGGGCGCATGCCAGATAGGAAACCAGCCGTCCCCCAGCTCGGCCGCGCGCCTGAGCGCCCGGGGGCTGTTGCCCCCCACCCAGATGGGTGGGCTCCTGCGCTGGACCGCCCGTGGTGCGAAGAGCACGTCGGCGAACCGAAAGCGCCTGCCCGAGAACGCCGGACGCTCCTGGGTCCAGAGCGCGCGCATGACCTGAAGGGATTCATCGGTCGCCTGGCCCCGCTCGGCGAACGGCGCTCCGACGGCGGCGTATTCTTCGGCCATCCAACCCACCCCCACGCCGACCATGAGCCTCCCGGGAGCGAGCGCGTCAAGGGTCGCCAACTGCTTCGCCAGCACAACCGGGTTCCGGTACGGAAGGATCAGCACGGCCGTGCCGATGCCGATGCGGCTCGTCACCGCGGCAACATAGGTGAGAGTCGTGACGGCCTCATAGAACTCGGCGCCGAAGCGCTCTGCGAACTGGACTGGATAGAGCAGGTGGTCCCCGACCCAGACCGAATCGAGGCCCAACGCTTCGGCGCGCCGAGCCAAGGCGACGGTGCCCTCTCCCGAGACCAGAGGACCGAAGTGCGGAAGGTGAATGCCAAACTTCATCGAAGCCCTCCTTGAGGCGGCAATCGTCCGGTGGACGGCCCATAGTAGGCCCTCGCCGCTGACGGGTCAACGGTTCCAGAGAGCCCAACCGCGTGTTTTCCCTGGCAACTGAGGGCCGGTGACCCGGGGTTCTGCCGGTGGTGGGGAAACGCCGCCAAGGCGCCGATAAACAACAGGGAGAGATCAGGTTTTGTTCTCTCGCCCATCCTCTCTCCCAGGGGGAAAAGGGGATCAAAGAGGAGAGGATGGGCCAGCGTGACCAACTTCAGTGGCAGATGCGTGAATCTGTGTCTACGCACATGCAGAGACAACTGACGCAGCCGTACCCCCGAACACGGGTACCTCTCGGACCCAGGGAGCACCAGGACCAATGACTCCACCCGTCGTCTCCGCCGCCATAGGAGCAGGGCTGGCTGACCAGAGCACGGTGGACGTCTTCGTGGGCCGACAGCCCATCTTCAACCAACACCTCGAGGTCGTGGCCTACGAACTACTCTTCAGAACCGGTGAGGTCGATGCGGCAGGGGTCGTGGACGGGGACCAGGCCACCTCCCAGGTGCTCCTGAACACCTTCACCGAAATCGGCCTCGATCAGATCGTCGGGAAGCGGCCGGCCTTCATCAACTTCACGCGCCCCTTCATCGTGGGCACCTACTCGTTTCCTTTCCCGAGAGACCGCGTGGTGATGGAGATCATGGAAGACATCACGGTGGACGAGGAGCTGATCGAAGCGGTTCAGCATCTCGCCCAAGACGGTTATCGAATTGCTCTGGATGACTTCGTCTCCAGCCAGACTCTTCACCCGCTGGTGCCGTTCGCGGACATCGTCAAGCTGGACCTCCTCGCCGCCGAGCGAGACCGCCTCGAGGAGCATGTTGCGATCCTCCGGCGACACAACGTGGAGATCCTGGCCGAGAAGGTCGAGACCCTCGAGGACCTCGACTTCTGCCAGAGCCTGGGCATCGACTACTTCCAGGGGTTTTTCCTCAGCAAGCCCAACGTCGTGAAGGGCCGAAGACCCCTGGCCAACCGCCAGACCACCCTGCGCGTGCTGACCTCCCTGCGCGTGCTGGCCATATTCCAGCACCCCCACCGCGAGTTGCTGGAGCTGAAGGAGCGGATCACACGTCTCAGCCGTGAGCTTGACGCGGCCTAACCTGCTGTTTTTCCAGCCAATTCAGGTCGGGTGACCCGAGGATCCCCCGGGGGTGGGGAAGCCCGACCAATCCGCCGATAAATAAAAGGGAGAGTCTACGCGCATGAAGAGACGACTGCCGACCCAGCCGAACCCCCTAACCCGGGTACCTTTCGGACCCAGGGAGCATCAAGACCAGTGAGCCCACCCGTCTCCGCTGCCGCAAAATCGGGCATGGCTGCCCAGAGCACCCTGGATGTCTTCGTGGGCAGACAGCCCATCTTCAACCGAGACCTCAAGGTCGTCGCCTACGAACTGCTCTTCAGGGCCGGCGACGTCGCCGACGCCGGGGTGGTGGACGGGGACCAGGCCACCTCGCAGCTGCTCTTGAACACCTTCACCGACATCGGCCTCGATCAGATCGTCGGGAAGCGGCCGGCCTTCATCAACTTCACCCGTCCCTTCATCCTGGGAACCTACTCCTTTCCCTTCCCCAAGGACCGCGTGGTGATGGAGATCCTGGAAGACATCACGGTGGACGAAGAGCTGATCGAGGCAGTGCACGGTCTGGCCCGAGACGGCTATCGAATTGCCCTGGACGACTTCGTCTCCAGCCACACTCTTAACCCGCTGGTGCCGTTCGCCGACATCGTCAAGCTGGACATCCGCGCGGTCAGGCGAGACCGCCTCGAAGAGCACGTGGCGAGCCTCCGCCAACACAACGTAGAAATCCTGGCCGAGAAGGTCGAGCACCCGGACGACCTGGAGTTCTGCGCGAGTCTAGGCATCGACTACTTCCAGGGGTTCTTCCTCAGCAAGCCCAAGATCGTGAAGGGCCGGAGCCTCCCGTCCAACCGCCAGATGACCCTGCGCGTCTTGGCCAAGTTCCACGACCCCGACATCGAGCTCATGGAGCTGGAGGAGGCGATCCGCCAGGACCTCTCCCTCAGCTACAAGCTCCTGCGCCTGGTCAACTCGGCATTCTACGGCGTGCCGAGGAAGATCAGCTCGATCCGCCAGGCGTTGATGCTTCTCGGTGTCCAGCGGGTACGGGCCTGGGCGACCCTGCTCATCCTGTCCGGGATCAACGACAAGCCTCACGAGCTGATGGTCACTGCCTTCCTCAGAGCCAAGATGTGCGAGCTCCTCGCTCAGGCCTTGGACGAAGACGACCCGGACACGAACTTCACCGTGGGATTGTTCTCCACGCTGGACGCCTTCCTGGACCTCCCCATGCAAGAAGCCCTGGCCTCGCTCCCCCTTTCCGAGGACATCACCGAAGCCCTGCTAAACCAGGAGGGAGAGCACGGAGCCGTGCTGCGGTGCGTCCTGGCCTACGAGCGAGGCGAGTGGAGCCGGGTCACCTGCCCCGGCCTCGAGCCGTCGGAGATCCGCGACGCCTACCTGGAGGCGGCCAAGTGGGCCGCCGAGGCCAGCAACGAGCTGAAGTAGCCAGCTCGGCTGCAGCCGAACTCGAGGCAACATCCCCCCGGCAGGGCTCCGCCTGCGGCCCACCCACAATATGTAGGACAGGCCTTTTTTCTCTGCGATTTCGCGATTCCGTGTTTACCATTTTCTTGCATGCACATTCGGCGTGCATACGCGCCCCTTTTGCTTGGCCTCCTCCTGGCCGGCTGCGCCACGGCGCCGCCGGGGACCTACTTTCCGATCCTGTCGGACCCTGACACCCAGAAGGTCTCTCACGCGCTCTACCGGGCGGCCCGGGCAGCGGGAGACGATCCCGATCGGTACAGCTTCGCGCTCGTCCGGAGCGCCGAGGCCCAGGCCTACAGCGACACCGACGCCACCTTCTACGTGACAGACGGCCTGGCGCATCTGCCAGCTCCCGTGGTCGAGGCGGTGCTGGCCCACGAGGTCGCCCACGAGATCCTGGGACACGCTGGCAAGCGCCGGGCCCTCTCGCTTTCGATGCGCGCCGGTTTCACAGTGCTCGGGATCCTGTTTCCCGGGGTGGGACTGGCTGACCTCGTGATCAATCCGCTGGTAGTGCGAGCCTTCGCGAGGGATCAGGAGAAACAGGCGGATGTCAGGGGTGTCAAAATCTTGCGCGTGATGGGCTACGAGGCACCACGGCGAGCTCTGGCCTCGGCGCTTGAGACGGTGGAGGCCATCAACCGGGACACAGAGCCAGCGGGAGGAATCTGGTCGACCTATCCTCCGACCGCCGAGCGGCTCGCCGCGCTCGAGCCCCTGGAGCCAGCGACTGCCGTGGTGGCCGAGGCCCACCTCTGGGGGGTGGACTGACAACCTCGCCGCCAGAGGCGCTCAGCGCGCCGCTGCGCGAACCACCCGGGTCCCGGCCAACCAGTCGTGGAGACCGCGCTTTTCTCGAGTCACCAGCAGGCCGAGAAATCCCAGCCCCAGGGGGAGGGCCGCGAGGCCTGTCCCGATCCATCGCGAGGCAGCGCGCCCGTATCTCACTGCTCTTCCGTCCCGTCTGACCACCTGTAGGCCCAGCGCCATCTTGCCGGGCGTTTGGCCACAGCCCCCAACGAACACGATCCAGTAGATCGCTCGGAGAAGCACGCCCAGGACCGCGAGGAATCCCCCCAGCGCGGTCAGGCTCAGGAGGTCACCGGGCCGACGGGTCACCGAAAGGTACAGCACGACAGCCCAGCTCGAGAACAGGAGCCAGGCGTTCGCCAGGATGAGCTGGTCGAGGAGGAAAGCCGCCCCACGCCGAATCACCCCGCCGGGCCTCATCGGCAAGGACCCGCTCACGGACTCCGGACGTAGAGTCGACGGTACTCCTTCCATGAAACCAGCACCCGCTTGACGAACAGGCGAGTCTCCCTGAAGGGGATCCGTTCGACGAAGGCTTCCAGATCATCTCCCCGGCGCTTCGCCCACCACTCGCTGACCCGGTGAGGCCCGGCGTTGTACGCCGCAATGGCCAGCCGTGGGTTGCTGAACTCTTCGAGAAGCTCGGCCAGGTAGGTGGTTCCCAGCTCCAGGTTCGCCTCGGGCTCCTCGAGCAGGTCGTCAGCGTCGAAGGCCAACCCCGAGCGCGCTGCCAACTTCCGGGCCGTCCCCGGCATGAGCTGCATCAGCCCGCGGGCTCCCGCCGGGGAGAGCGCCAGGGGAGAGAAGCTGGACTCCTCGCGCACCACGGCGGCGACGAGATAGGGGTCGACCCCGGCGCGCCTGGCCAGTTGTCGGATCTCGGGCTTCCAGCCGAACGGGTAGAAGATTTCCCAGAATTGCCGCGGGAGCCTTCGGTGGCCGCTCCAGGCGAGCCTGGTGAAGGCCTTCCGCGCGATCCAGACCGCCCGGTGAAACTCTTCGTCCCTCAGCCACAGGGCAGCGAGCCCATAGAGCTTGGCGCGATCGCCGCGGATTCTGCGGGACAGCTCCTCAAGTTCTCCCACCGCGTGCTCGGCGAGCCCAAGAAGCCTGAGTGCCTCGGCCCTGACGAAGTGGCGCTCTCCCGCGAGCCGGGCAAGGGGGTCGGCCGGAAGCGATAGCAGCCGGCCCGAGGCACGCGCCGCCACCTTGGATCGCGGAGCCACCTTGTAGCGCCCTGCCGCGAGGACCCCGTAGTAGCTTCGGGGCGCCCCCGCCAGGAGAACGCGGAAGTGCCGGAGCGCCTCCCCCGGCCGGCCCAGCCGTTCGTACGAGCGACCCGCCCAGTATCTGCCGGCCAGCCGATACGCGGCGTTGCTGGAAGTCCGCGCTAACCTGCCAAAGACGCGAGCAGCACCGGCGAAGTCTGAGTCCAGATAGGCGATCCACCCCAGGCGCCAGATGGCATCTGAGGCGGCACCGTGATTGGGGAAGTTGGCCATGGCGCGCCGGTAGCTCTTGGCAGCCTCCGCCGTTCGGCCAGACTCCTCCAGCACGCGGCCCTTGAACACTAGGGCCTGAGCTGCCTCCGGGGACGCGGGGAACTTCCGGATCACGTGCTCCAGGGTGCGTCGTGCCGGGTCCAGCGCGCCCGCATTCCACCGAAGCCGCCCCAGCTCTAAGAGCAACGAGGCTCGACGATCAGCGGGGGCCAGGCTCAGGACACGCTCCACCACGCTGGCAGCCTCAGTGTGCCGTCCAAGCCGCCTCAGGCTGGAGGCCATTACCGTGAGGGCGCCAAACGCCAACTCCTCTTCGGGGTCCTCCGATACGATCGCCTCGGCCTCTCTGAGCGCCTTGCCCACCTCGCCCCCGTCCAGGAGGCGTTCGGCGCGCCCGAGGCGCTCTCGTCGGGTCACGGACGGGAGGACCACCCCACTGTCCAGGAGTGCCTGCCACTTATCGCCGGCAGCTTCGCCGTACGGGGAGGCCGGCGCCCGGAGCCAGAGTTGCCGAAAGATCTTTGCGGCTTCCTGGCGGCGCCCTTGAGCCTGGATGGCCAGGCCCAGGAGATAGCGCGCCTCGGCGGCCTCCGGTCGGTTGGGGAAGCGAGCCAGGAACTGACGCAACAGCGTCTCGGACCCCCCCTCGTCTCCCTGCCGGGAGGCCAGCGCGGAAGCCAAGAGCAAGGCCGTTGGGGCTAACCGCCCACCAGACTTGGAGCCGGCCAGGGATTCTGCGGTGCGACGGGCTTTGGTCAGGTGGCCTAGACGAGAGAGACCCTCGGCGAGGAAGAGCTGGACATAATCCCCGAGCAGCGAGGGGCGGCGGCTTGCGAGCTCCAAGTCCCGGACGGCACCCGCCCAGTCCCCCGTGCGAAGCGCCTCTATGGCAGCGGCGAGCCGCTCCTGCTCCTCTGGGCGGATATGCTGGATCGAGTCGGGCTCGTGGGCCCCGGCGACTCCGCTCAGGACCCCAAAGGCGATCAGGGCGACGGCAGTCCGGAGCCGCCGGGCCAGCCCCTCAGCCCACATACCCGCTGGGCGGTTTCCTGGTTGCCGACCAGGTATGGATGATCCGGTGAATCGCCGTGAGATTCACAAGAACCGCCAGGATCCAGAGCATCGGGGCCAGGACATGGAAGAAGGCGCCAATGATGAGGCAGATCTGACGCTCCGGTCGCTCCATGAGCCCGATCTCCAAAGGCACGCCGATGGACTGGGCGCGGGCCTTCGTGTAGCTCACCATCACCGTGCCAACCAGCACCGCCGCGGTCAGCAGGATCTCGGAGCCCTTGCCCACTCGAACGAAGAGCAAGAGAAGCCCGACGAGCACGACTAGGTCGGAGTAGCGATCGATGACCGAGTCGAGAAAGCCGCCGAACGGCGTCACTTGCCCCGACAGGCGGGCCAGGGAGCCATCGAAGAAGTCGAACAGACCGGCGACGATCAAGAGAAGGGCTGCAAGCCGCTCCCGCCCCTGGACGAAAGCCAACGCCGCAGCGACGCTGACGCCGAGCCCCAGGATGGTCAGGTGATTGGGGCGCAGACGGCAGCGGAAGAGAAGCCGAGACAGGGGATCGGTCAGCCTTGAGATCCGACCTTTGTAGTGACTGAGCATCGAGGCTCGGCGGGCTCAGAGCGGGCAGACCAGGGCTAGCTCCAGCTCATGGCGGATGCGGCACAGGGCCGAAGGCTCCTCCACCTTGTGGCCCTGAGTGTCGGTGACGTAGAAGGTATCCAGCGCCTGGTCGATCTCTGTGGCGATCCGCGCGCTGGCGATATCAAGCTCCAAGCGGGATAGGGTTCGGGTGATGACGTACAGAAGGCCGAGCCGGTCCGGACACTTCACTTCGATCACCGTGTGGGTGTCCGAGAGGCGGTTGTCCATTGCCACCTTGGGGGGGCCCGGGATGGGTTGCGGTTCCCCTTGATCCGGCGACCGGCGAGCGGCCAGAAGCTCCTCAACCGCGCGCTCGCCCCGGATCACCAGCGGGAGGTCATCGAAGATCCGGGCCCAGCGCCCCTCGGCCGTCACCGCCTCGCCGAGAGGGTCGTTGACTTGGAAGGTGTCCAGCGCGACCCCGTCCGCCCGCGTGTGGATCTGGGCCGAGAGGATGTTGATCCGGTTGGCCGCCAGCGTGCCCGCGATCAGCGAGAAGAGACCCGGGAGGTCCCGCGTGACCACGACCAGGTCTGAGCAGCCGAGCTCGGGACGGCGAAACAGCTCGGTGGCGACCACCTCCTTGTCCTGGCGGGCGATGAGCCCGAGATGGGTGGCGATGCGCTGGGGGCTGGTGCTCCAGCGGTAGCGCTCCGGCAGCATAGCCAGATGCGCGTTCACCACCTGCCGGGAGCCTTCTTCACCGAGCTCTTCCTGGACGCGCCCGACCACTTGCACCACAGTCGGCCGCTCGGGCTCGCCTCCCCTGAGGAAGGTCATGGTGCGCCAATAAAGTTCCCAGAGCGTCATGGCCCGCCAGCCGGTCATCACGCTGGGCCCGACCGCCTTCATGTCGGCGACCGTCAGGAGATAGAGCAGCCTGAGCCGCTCAGCCTCTCCCACCGCCTCGGCAAACCGCTCGATCGTCTTTGGATCGTCGATGTCCCGGCGCTGGGCCACGTGAGACATCAGGACGTGATGCTCGACGAGGAAGACGAGAATGGCCGCATCATGCGAGGACAGGTCCAGCCGCTCGACGACGGCCTGGATGAGGGGGATCCCCTTGGCGACGTGGCCGTGCCCCGTGGCCTTGCCGATGTCATGGAGCAGCATGCCGAGGATCAAGAGCTCGGGCTTCTCCACTTCGGTAAGGACCTGGGCGATCCCTTCGGACTCCGCCGACTGGCCGGGAGCCAGCGCCTCGAGATTCTCGATGGCCAAGAGGGAGTGCTGATCGACGGTGTACTTGTGGTAGACATCGTACTGAACCAGGCAGGCGAGCGCGCCGAACTCCGGCAGGTAGCGCCCCAAGAGACCCAGCTCGTGCATCTCGCTCACAGTCTGGCCCACGCGCCCCCAGTTCCGGCAGATGGCCAGAAAGAGGTCGCGAACTTCGGCCGAGCGCCTGAAGGCATCGTCCACCAGCGCAAGCGCCCCTTCGACAGCCCGCTCGAGGTCGATGGAGAGCTCGGCCCCCAGGCGGTGGGCATGCCAGAAGAGCTTCATGAGCCGCGCGGGGGACTCCCGCAGAACGCGCCCGTCGGGCTCGGCGAGGTGAAGCTTGCCGCCGAAGAAGAGGAGACCGTCCTCCAGCGCCTCCCGCCGGAGCCGGGACCCCACCGAGCCACGGCGGGAGAGCGCCTCCTGACACCGGGCAATGAGCCGACGGGAAACCCGGTGGATCACGCGGGCGTGGAGGTAGTACTCCCGCATGAACTTCTCCACTGCCAGAGCGCTCTCGTCATCCTCGTACCCGAAGTTCTTGGCAATCAGAGGCTGAAGGTCGCGGGAGAGATGGTCGTTCCGGTGCCCCGACAGGAAGTGAAGCTCGCTTCTGACCCGCCAGAGAAAGGCCAGCGCGTCGGTGGCCGCCGCGCGCTCCCGGTCGGTGATCAGCCCCTTGTCGGCCAGCTCCTGAAGGGTGCGGGCGCCGAACTTGCTGGAGGCCAGCCACATCGCCGTGTGGACATCCCTCAGGCCGCCCGCAGACTCTTTGACGTTCGGCTCACCGATGTAAGGCGAAGCACCGTGTTTGCGGTAGCGATGGTCACGCTCCGCCAGCACGGTCTCCAGGAACTCGGGAAAGTTCTTCCGGTAGAGGTCCGCATTGAGCACCTTCCGAAATCGCTGAAAGAGCCGGCGGCTCCCCGCCAGATAGCGTGCTTCCTGCATCGAGGTGCGGCTGGGGAAGTCGGTGCGGGCGATGGCGAGGCACTCCTCCAAGCTTCGGCAGCTGTGGCCCACCTGGAGGCCCAGGTCCCATAGGATGTAGAGGAGCTCCTGAGTGACTCGCTGAACGAACGGGGTAATCTCCCCTTCGTAGATCACCATGAGGTCAATGTCGGAGGAGGGGTGAAGCTCGCCGCGCCCATAGCCGCCCAGAGCCACCAGGACGACGGGTGAGGGACCCGACCCGTCGCGCGGCCGCTCCTCGGATATCAAACCAAAGAGCTGGCGCAGGAAGTCGTCGATGAAGTCGGCGTGGGCCTGGACCGACTCCCGTCCGGAGGCGCCCTCCTTGTGGCGCGCCTCGAGAAGATGGTAGCCGGAGACCAGGTGCGGCCGGA
>JBHIAB010000029.1:0-21459 GCA_046758385.1 Methylomirabilia bacterium
TGCACGCCCGACTCCTCGAGCTCCGGGACCGCGGCGTCGCCGTGCTCCTCATCTCAGAGGATCTCGACGAAGTCCTGACCCTGAGCGACCGGATCGGAGTCCTCTACGAGGGTCGGTTGATGGGGGTGATCGCTGCGGACGAGGCTGGGAGCGAGGAGATCGGCCTGATGATGGCCGGAGTTGGAAGAGCGACGCGAGGCGCGGGGTGATCCTCCTACGGCTCGAGCGCCGGCACCCACTCCCCGTCTGGCAACAGGCGATCCTGCCACTGCTCTCGGTGCTGGCTGGTCTGGGCTTGTGCTCGCTCCTCGTCCTCTGGGCGGGGGCCGACTTGATTACGGCCTACAGGGCCCTCTTCACGGGCGCTCTGGGGAGCCGCTTCGCTGTTCTCGAAACCTTCGTGAAGACCGCGCCGCTGATCCTGACCGGCCTGGCCGTCGCGCTGGCTTTCCGGGCGCGATTCTGGAACATCGGCGCCGAGGGGCAGCTCTTCGCGGGGGCCGTGGCCGCCACGTGGTTCGGTCTCACCTTCACCCAGACCCCGAGCTGGCTTCTGCTCCCGTTCCTCCTGCTCGGGAGCTTCGCCGCAGGAGGGCTCTGGGCCCTGGTGGCGGGCCTTCTCAAGGGCCGCTTCAAGGTGGATGACGTGGTGACGACCCTCTTGATGAACTACATCATGATCTACCTGATCTCCGCGCTGGTGGACGGCCCGTGGCGAGAACCCGTGAGCCAGTGGCCTCAATCTCCAGATATCGTGGAAGCGGCCCAACTCCCGATCCTGCTCGCGCGCTCCCGCTTCCACCTCGGCATCCCGCTCGCGTTCTTCTTCGCGGCGCTGGTCTGGCTCCTCCTGAGCCGGACCCCTCTCGGCTATGCGATCAAGGCGACGGGAGCCAACCCGCGGGCGGCCGAGTTCGGTGGCGTCCCCACCACGCGGGTGCTCGGGGTAACGGCGTTCCTGTCCGGCGGCCTTGCAGGGCTGGCAGGGGCGGGAGAGCTGGCCGGAATCCAGTTCCACCTGATGGAGAACCTCTCCCCGGGCTACGGCTACTCGGGGATCGTCATCGCCATGCTCGGGGGGCTCCATCCGGTGGGGGTCGTGCTGGCAGCCTTCTTCTTCGGGGTCATCAACAACGGCGCCCAGACCATGAGCCGCATGACTGGTGTCCCGACCTACCTGGTCGAGGTGATCCAGGGCGTTACCCTGCTCACGATGCTGGCAGCGCTGCTCCTCAACGAGTACCGCCTCCGAGTGGTCAGAGGCTCGGCGCGTGCCACGGCGTAACTCGACCGTCCGGGTAACGGGCGAGCCCTTGGGCTAGCGTGGATTTCCTCTCTGTCGTGTTCGTGGTGGGCCTTCTCGCGGCGACGCTCAGGATGGCCACGCCGCTCTTGTTCGCGACACTCGGCGAGCTTCTGACCGAGCGGGCTGGCGTCCTCAACCTCGGAATCGAGGGAACGATGCTCATGGGGGCCATGGCTGGGTATCTGGTCGCGTATCGCACCGGCAACCTCTGGCTCGGACTGCTCGGGGCCCTCCTGACCGGCGCGGCCCTCGGCCTCCTCATGGCGCTCATGGCGGTCACGCTCGGAGTGAGCCAGCACGTCAGCGGCCTCGGCATCACGCTCTTGGCCACGGGGCTCTCCCAGTACGTGTACCGGATGGTCGTCGGGGCGCCGAGCGTTCCACCGAGCATCCGGCCCTTCGAGGTGATCACCCTCCCATGGCTCGATCACCTCCCGGTGATCGGCCCGGTCCTCTTCCAGCAGTACTTGCTCGTCTGGGTGGCGCTGGCGCTTGTCCCCTTGATCTCGCTCCTCCTCTTTCGGACGCATGTGGGCCTCAAGATCCGCACGGTCGGAGAGAACCCCAAGGCGGCGGAGGTCGCGGGGGTGAGCGTGTACGGAATCCGTTACCTCAGCCTGACCGTGGGGGGCATGCTGATGGCGCTGGGTGGGGCCTTCCTCTCGCTCGCCCACTTCAACATGTTCCTCTTCGGCATGGTGGCGGGGCGCGGGTGGATCTCGATCGCCCTGGTGGTGTTCGGAAACTGGCGACCCGGCAAGTGCCTAGCTGGCGCCCTCTTCTTCGGCGGCCTCGACGCCTTCCAGCTCCGCCTCCAGGCGGTCGGCTTCAAGGCAATCCCATACCAGTTCTTCCTCATCCTGCCGTTTGTCCTGACCATCGCGGCCCTGGTGGGTGTCTCCCGCCGCGCGGCGTACCCCGGTTCGCTCCTCTTGCCCTATAAGCAGGGAGAAGCATGAGGCCCCGCCGTGACGGCAAATCGGTCAGGGTCGCGCATCGCCGTGACGGTCGCTGAGCAGCAACTCAACGGGGAGGAATCATTATGAAGATCGATGCGTTCAAGGTTGGGATGCGAAGTCCGGAGGATGTCTCCGAGGCGGTCCAGCTCCTGGATCAGGACGCCTTCAAGGCCCCAGATGTCGTGGCGATCCTGGGGAAGACGGAAGGCAACGGCGGGGTCAACGACTACACCCGGGGGTTGGCGACGCTCTCGTTCCAGCTCCTCTTGTCCAAGCAGTCTGGCCTCGCGCTCGAGGAGCTTGCCAAACGGGTCCCCATCATCTGGTCTGGAGGGACCGAAGGGCTGATGAGCCCGCACGCCACCATTTTCGTCCGCGAGCCCGATCGCGAGCGCCCGTCAGGGGACAAGCGGCTCAGTTTGGGAACGGCCTACACCCGGGACCTCCTCCCCGAGGAGTTCGGGACGCTGACCCATGTCCAGGTGGCCGCCGACGGGGTACGGGCAGCGATCAAAGACGCCGGGATCGAGTCGGCGGAAGACCTCCACTTCGTCCAGATCAAGACCGGAGCGCTGACCACGGAGCGGATTTCTACAGCCCGGGCCCACCGGCGAGACGTCGTGACCCAGGACACCGGCAAGTCGATGGCCTACGCCCGGGCGGTGGCGGCGCTCGGGATCGGCCTCGCGAGCGGCGAGATATCGAGCGACCGGGGCCACGAGGAGACCATCCTCAAGCGGTTGGACCTCTTCTCCAACGTCGCCTCCACCTCGTCCGGCGTGGAGCTGATGAACTGCGAGATCATCGCGATGGGCAACTCACTGCAGTCCACCAGCGATCTGGTGATCGCCCACGCGGTCATGCGGGACGCCCTGGATGCGAGAGCCGTGCGCGACGCGCTCCGGCGCGCCGGGCTTCGGGTGGACTCGGAGCTGGACCAGCGGGACCGGGCGCGGCTCATCAACGTCTTCGCCAAGTGCGAGCCCGACCCCTCGGGAGCGACACGCGGACGGCGCCACGTCATGTTCGAGGACTCCGACATCAGCTACACGCGCCACATCCGGGGGGTGGTGAACGCCGTCGTCGCCTCGGTAACCGGCGACCCGATGTGCTACATCTCGGCAGGCGCGGAGCACCAGGGGCCGCCGGGCGGGGGCGTGGTGGCCGTGCTGGCCCGGGTGTAACCGCATCGCTGTCCATCACGAGCGGCCAGACAAAACGAACCCGAGCGCCGGATTCCCAATGGGTAGTCGTGGTATAGTTAGGCCGTCGTCATATTCCTCAACGGTTTCTGCGACCTGATGAACGTCGAAGAGGCGAGGTGAAACCCATGGCCCCATACGCGCTCAAGGAAAAAGCTATCGTGCTGAGGCCGGAGGACGACGTTGCTATCGCCAAGGTAGCGCTTGCCACTGGCACGATCCTCGACGACGACGGGACGCGGATCGAGGTGCTGCAGGACATCCGGCCTGGGCACAAGGTCGCGCGCCGCGCGCTCCGCACCGGTGAGCCCGTGCGCCGCTACGCGCAGATCATCGGCTTTGCCGCTCAGGACATCGCCGCTGGCGACCATGTCCACACGCACAACCTCGGCATCGGTGAGCTCCAGCGCCAGTACGAGTTCTGCACCGACGTCCGCCCAGTGGATTACTACCCGCCCGCGCAGATGCGCTACTTCAACGGCTACAGGCGGGAGGACGGCCGCGTTGGCACGCGCAATTACGTCGCGATCGTCTCTGCGGTGAACTGCTCGGCCAGCGTCAGTCAGTTCGTGAAGGACAGGTACCGCGACGTGCAGAAGGACTTCCCCAACATCGACGGCGTGCTCGCGATCACGCACAAGTCCGGATGCGGCACCAAACTGTTCGGAGAGGATCACATGGCGCTCCAGCGCGTCCTCGCTGGCTACGCCAAGCACCCCAACGTCGCCGCCTACATTCTCATCGGGCTCGGCTGCGAGGTGAACCAGGCTGCCGTGATGGTCGACCGGCAGCGGATGGCGGCGCCGGGCCACCCCGAGCGGCGGCCGACCATCATCACCATCCAGGAGGCCGGTGGCATCAGGAAGACAGTCGAGAAGGCCGCCGAGGCCATCGCGAGAGCGCTGCCCCAGGCCAATGGAGCCCGGAGGACGAAGCGGCCGATCTCCGAGCTGGTCCTCGCCACGAACTGCGGCGGGTCCGACGGGAACTCCGGCATCACCGCCAATCCGGCACTCGGCTGGACGGTAGACGAGCTGGTGCGCTATGGCGGCACGGGCGTCCTCGCCGAGACGCCGGAGATCTACGGGGCCGAGCATCTCCTCATCCGGCGCGCCGTGAACGAGGGCGTGGCCAAGAAGCTGATCGACCGCTACAAGTGGTGGGAGTGGTACTGCCAGGGCATCGAGGCCATGGACAACAACCCGGCCCCCGGTAACAAAGCGGGCGGGCTCACCACCGTCTTCGAGAAGTCGCTGGGCGGTGTCGCCAAGGGCGGCACCACACCGATGCAGGATGTTTTCCTCTACGGCGAGCCGATCAGCACGCGCGGCTTCGTGTTCATGGACACGCCGGGCCACGACCCAGTGTCCATCACCGGGCTCGTCGCCGGCGGGTGTAACATCATCTGCTTCACCACCGGCCGCGGCTCCGTTTTCGGTTGCAAGCCCGTGCCGTCGATCAAGCTGGCGACGAACTCGCTCGTCTACCGGCACATGGAGGAAGACATGGACATCAACTGCGGCGTGATCCTCGAGGGCACGCCGCTCGAGGTCGTGGGGCGTCAGATCTTCGAGGAAATGATCGCCGTTGCGTCCGGCAAGAAGTCCAAGAGCGAGCTCGCCGGCGTAGGCGAGGAGGAGTTCGCGCCCTGGATCATCGGTCCCGTCATGTAAGGGTGCTCGCGGCGCTCGCTCGGGATGGCCCCCAAGTGACCGGGATCCTGTTCAAGCGCCGCAGTCGCTCTCCCGGGGCGGCGAGGCTTTACGCTCTTCAAGGGCCCGACGCGCCCGGTACAAGTCCCGCGTCGTCTCCTTCAGGCGTTTGGCCAGGATGGTGGCCAGCTTGAGCGCAAGGGGGGTGGGCCCCCTGCTGGAAGAGGGTTGCCCCCGCTGGGAACCGCTTCTCCAGCCTGCGCAGCTTGTCAGATTTCTCTCGGTCCATGCTTTCCCGTTAGCGCCACGGGGCCCCCGGCCGAGCGCTGAGCATCAACGGCCTTGATCGTTCCAGCCCTGGCCCTGTCGGCGTGCATCCAGGCCCATCCGTGACGGCACGTACCTCTGGACCAATGCACGATAGATGCTCTTCCGCCTGTGCTGTAGATGCTCCAAAAACTCCAACGGCGTGTAGAAATAGTTCCCGTCGTCTGTTGCGTTCACCTCGCAACTGGTTTCATCGTACTCGCGGCACCGGTGTGGTCGCTGCTCATAAATCCCGCACCGGCGGTCATCCGCCCGGTTTCGACACCTCGTTTCGAACTGTACGTACCAGTCTCCCTCGATATCTCGGAATACGCTCACCTTCTCATGGTACAGGAACCAGAGGATATCGGTGGCCCCCTTTACTGTCGTCGGACCCTCAATTCCGACTGCTACATAGGTGCAGCACAACGAACACTCTGTGCAGGGGATCACGGGGGGGGTGGACTGAGCGACTGGCAAGGTCGGAGAGGGCAACTCGATGCTACCCCTTTTGGACTTCTTGTGCGAAACGACCGCTCTTGAACGCATGCCGTCGTGAAACATACCGGTGGATCCTCCGTCTCGTGGTTTCGCCCACATCCTCCTACGGAAGGAGCGCATCGTAGCAATGACGGACCAGTGTTCCTCCATCGTAGCCCCGCCCGGTGAGCTGGACAAACTGAAACCCGGTAGAGGACCCGGCCCGGTCGCCGACCGGGGGTGACCCTTGACCCTTCCAAATGTCCGGGGCTTGACTTCAGCGGAGTTTCAGGGCATACGGAAGTCATCATGAATGGTCTCCGGATGGTCCGGGTCCGCCAATCCTTCCTTCGCCACCGCGTTGGGGATATCCCCACCGCGGTGGGCCAGTCCCTGTCGGCGGTCTCCCTGCCGATCAAGCGCGGGGACCGAGTTGCCGTCGGGGCGGGGAGCCGGGGGATCGCCAACATCGCCACGATCGTCCGTGCCACTGTGGACCGCCTGAAAGCCCTGGGCGCCCAACCCTTCGTCTTTCCGGCCATGGGGAGCCACGGGGGAGCCACACCCGAGGGACAGCTCGGGGTCCTGGCCCACTACGGGATCACCGAGGCGACGATGGGCTGTCCGCTTGGCGCCACGATGGACGTGGTCCAGGTCGGCGAGGCCCTCGGCTTGCCGGTCTGGCTCGACCGGCTGGCGGCCGAGGCGGACTGGATCGCCGTCGTCAACCGGGTCAAGCCTCACACCGACTTCAAGGGGACGATCGAGTCCGGCCTCTTCAAGATGCTGACGATCGGCCTGGGCAAGCGAAAGGGGGCCGCCCAGTATCATCGCGCCAATGTCCAGCACGGCTACGAGAGGGTGATCACCGCCGTGGGGCGGGAGATGCTGGCCAAGGCCCGGATCGCCTTCGGGCTCGGCATTGTGGAGAACGGCTACGACGAGACCGCCAAGGTGCAGGCCTTCCTCGCGGCCGACCTCGAGGCTGGCGAGCGGGCTCTGCTGAAGGACGCCCGCGAGTGGATGATGCGGCTGCCCTTCTCCCCGATCGACGTCCTGATCGTGGAAGAGATGGGGAAGAACGTCTCCGGCTCCGGTATGGACACGAACGTCATCGGGCGCCCCACGAACCCGTTCGAGCCCTTCCCTGCGGATCCGAAGATCCTCTGGATTGTGGTCCTGGACCTGACCAGGGAGAGCTACGGCAACGCCACTGGCATCGGCAATGCCGACTTCACCACGCGCCGCCTGGCGGACAAGATCGACATGAAGGCCACGCTCATCAACTGCCTGACCGCATGCGCTCCCGGCGGAGCCAAGATCCCAGCGACCTTCGACACCGACCGCGGCGCCATCGAGGCGGCGCTGGACACGATCGGCCTTATCCCCCCGGAGCGCGCGCGCGTGATACGGATCAAGAACACCCTGACCCTCGGTGAGATCGAGGTTTCCGAGCCATTTCTCCCAGAGGTCAACCAGCGGAAGGAGTTGACTGTGGTCGGCGAGGCCCGGCCGCTTGGCTTCGACGCCGCTGGCACCCTGGCCCTGCTCGAGGTCTGACTGCAAGTTCAGCCCTGTCGGGTCCCGTCGTTCAGGTGGCAGGCGGCCAGCCGCCCCGGCGCGATTTCTCTGAGCTCCGGCTGCTCCACGCGGCAGCGCTCGGCGGCGAACGGGCAGCGCGGATGGAAGTGGCAGCCAGACGGCGGCTCGAGCGGCGAGGGGATCTCGCCTTTGACCGGCTCGAACTTGCGGCGGCGCGTGTCCAGCCGCGGCACCTCGCGGAGCAGCGCCTGGGTGTAAGGGTGGTTGGGCTGGGCGAACAGCTCCTCGGTCGGCGCCAGCTCCACGATCCGCCCGAGGTACATGATCGCGACACGGTCTGCCAGGTGCTCGACCACCCCTAAGTCGTGGCTGATGAACAGGTACGTCAGCCCCAACTCTTCGCGCAGCTTCATGAAGAGGTTCAGCACCTGGGCCTGGATCGAGACATCCAGCGCGGCCACCGCCTCGTCGCAAACGATGAACTCGGGCTGAACCGCCAGCACCCGGGCGATGCCGATGCGCTGCCGCTGGCCGCCGGAAAACTGGTGCGGGTACCGCCGCTTGTAGCTTGGGTCGAGTCCGACCTGTAGCATTATGCCATCGACATATTCCTCCACCTCGGAGGCCGTGACGAGCCCGTGCACTCGCGGCGCCTCGCCGATGATGTCCCGGACTCGCATGCGCGGGTTCAGCGAGGCGAACGGGTCCTGGAAGATCATCTGGACCTTGAGGGCGACCCGTTTCGCCCCCGCCGAGGGCATGGCCGCCACGTCCTGTCCCTGGTAGAGAACGTCGCCTTCGGTCGGCTCGAGGATGCCGGCGACGATCCGCCCGAGCGTGGACTTGCCGCAGCCGGACTCGCCCACAAGGCCCAGCACCTCGCCCATGTCGACGAACAGGTTCGCTCGGTCGACGGCCCGGACCACCTGCTCGCGGATCCCGGCGCCCAGCAGATTGGCGATTTGTTCGACGAGGTCGAGCGTTTTGACGAACTGCTTGGTAACCTCTCGCAGCTCGATGATGGGGCCGCTCATGACGCCCCACCGAGATGCGGGTGGAAACAGCGCACCTCGCGGCCTGAGAGCGGTGAGATCATCTCCGGCGTTGCCGTGCAGGCGTCGTCGGCCCGCGGGCAGCGCGGGCGGAAGGCGCAACCGTCCGCGAGGTTGAGCGGAGAGGGCGTCATGCCAGGGATCTGCGGCAGCGGCTCACCGCGGCGGCTCCCGCTCGGCACGGACCCGATCAGCCCTCGCGTGTAGGGGTGCAGCGGCGTGTCCAGCACAGCGTCGACGTCGCCCGCCTCCACGATCTTACCGGCGTACATCACGCACACCTTATCCGCCAGGCCTGCGATCACCGCGAGGTCGTGGGTGATCCAGATCAGGGCGGTGGACGTTTCACGACAGAGCTTCTGCACCTCATAGAGGATCTGCCCTTGGATGGTTACGTCGAGGCCGGTGGTGGGCTCGTCGGCGATGATGAGGTCCGGCTTGTGGAGCAGCGCGATGGCAATCGAGACGCGCTGGCGCATGCCGCCGGAGAACTGGTGCGGGTAGGCTCGGAGCCGCTCTTCCGGGGAGGAGATGCCGACCTGGCCGAGCGCGTCCCGGGCCCGGCGCCATGCCTCGTCCCGGCTCACGCTCACGTGCGCCCGGATCGCCTCGATCATCTGCGTGTCGATGCGCAAGACCGGGTTCAGGGTCATCATGGGGTCCTGGAAGATCATGGCGATCCGGCTACCTCTGAAGTGCTGCATCCGCTGCTCCGGCAGGCTGGCAAGATCCTCGCCGTTGAAGAGAATGCGCCCGCCGACGACCCGGCCGGGCGAGTCCACCAGACCCAGGATGGAGAAGCCGGTGACAGTCTTGCCGCACCCGGACTCCCCGACCAGCCCCATGACCTCGCCGCGGTTGACGGCAAAGGTCGCGCCGTCCACCGCCTTCACCACGCCCGCCTTGGTAAAGAAGTAGGTTTTCAGGTCCTGGACGACCAGGGTCGGGGTGCCGTCGGCCAGCGCTCGCTCCCTACTTCTGAAGGCGCGGGTTGAGCACGTCGCGCAACTGGTCGCCGACCAGGTTGATGCTGACGATGGTGATCAGCAGGGCGATGCCGGGGAAGAAGCTGATCCAGTACTTGCCGCTCAGCATGTACTCGAAGCCGTTGGCGATCAGGAGGCCCAGGGACGGCTCGGTCACGGGCAACCCGATCCCGAGGAACGAGAGGGTGGCCTCGAGGGCGATCGCGTGCGCGACCTGCACCGTACCCACCACGATCAACGGGGGCAGCACGTTGGGGAGGAGGTGGCGGAACACGATGCGCCTCGGGCTGAGGGCGAGGCAGCGGGCAGCCTCGATGTACTCCTTGCGACGCTCGACGAGCGCGCTGCCGCGCACGGTGCGCGCGTAATACGCCCACTGTACCGCGATCAGCGCAATGATGATCTTGTCCGCGCCCTTTCCGAGGATCGCCAGCAGCATGAGCGCGATCAAGATTGCCGGGAAGCTGAGCTGCAGGTCCACGAGACGCATGATGAGCGTGTCTACGCGGCCCCCGAAGTAGGCTGCCGCCAGCCCAACGCACATGCCGAGGCAGAGCGCGATCAACCCGCTCATCACGCCGACGCCGAGGCTGGTGCGCAGCCCGTAGAAGATGGCGCTCAGCATGTCGCGGCCCTGGTCGTCCGTGCCCAGCCAGTAGGTCGCGCCGGACATGCTTTCGGACCCAGGCGGCAGCCGGCCATCCAGAATGTCGATCTCGGCGAGGTCGTACGGGTTCTGCGGCGAGATCAGCGGCGCGAAGATCGCGACGAACAGGATGGCTGTGAACACCAACAGCGCGCCGACGGCGACCTTGCTCTCTCTGAAGTCGGAAACAAAGCGCTCGAGCCCCGTTTCGACCTCGAGCAGGCTCGCCGGCGCGACGCCGGAGACGGGTTCCTCCGTTGCCTTCATCCCTTGACATCCTGCAGTCGCACCCGCGGATCGAGCACCGAGTAGAGGACGTCGACCACGAGATTGATGGTGACGAACATGAACACGATAATCATCAGGTAGGCCACGATGATCGGTCGATCCAGCTGCTGGATCGAATCGATGATCAGCTTGCCCATGCCCGGCCAGGCGAACACGGTCTCGGTCACCACCGAAAAGGCGATCAACGAGCCGAGTTCGAGTCCAATCACGGTCACGACCGGGATGAGGATGTTCTTCAGGATATGGACCCTGACCACCCGCTGAGGGCTCAACCCCTTGGCCCACGCGAACTTCACGTAATCCTGTAGCACGACCTCGCGGGTGCCCGCCCGCGCCAGGCGGATGACCAGCGAGATCTTGAGCAGGGCCAGATTGACCGCGGGCATCAAGAGGTGCGTGAGCCCATCCCAGGTGAGGAAACTGACCTCCAACCCCAGGAGCTCCACCGTCTCGCCGCGGCCGGTCGACGGCAGCACCCCCAACATCACGGCGAAGATCATGATCATCATGATCCCGACCCAGAAGGTCGGCAGGCTGAAGCCGAGGATCGAGCCGCCCATGATCGTCCTGGCGATGAAGGAGTTGGGCCGGAGCCCCGCCCAGACACCGAGCGGAATGCCGATGAAGATAGACAGCAACAACGCCGTGAAGGCGAGCTCGAGGGTGGCCGGCACGCGCTGGACGATCAACTTGAGGGCCGACACACCGAACACGAACGACTTGCCGAAGTCGCCCTCCAACGCATTCCTGACGAACACCAGGTACTGCTGCCATAGGGGGAGGTCGAGGCCGAGCGCCCGGATCGCCCGCTCCATCTCCTCCTGGTCGAACTCCGGGTTGATCAGGATGTCGACGGGGTTGCCGATGACGTTGACGCCGAAAAAGACAATCAGCGACATCGCAACGATGACGGCCGTCGATTGGAGAAGCCGTCGGATGATGAAGACCGACACGTCTCCCTCGCTGGCTCAGCCGGGCATCACTTGCCGGGAAGTCACGGGCGGCTCCGCTCTTGGAGCCGCCCGCCTAGTCGGCAACGGCTATCTCACCACGACGCCCATGACGACGGTCGCCTCGTCGGTGCGGGGCGTGTACGCCAGACCCTTCCGGGTCGCCCAGGTGTTGACCTGGTAGTGGAGCGGGATGATCCCGAGGTCCCCGATCGCGATCTCGGTGGCCTTCTGCAGCAGCTTCTCCCGCTTCACGTCATCCACGGTCGCCAGCGCTTCGACCACGAGCTTATCGACTTCGGGGTTCGAGTAGCGGCCCCGGTTGGAGGCGCCGTGGCCCTTCGACTTGTCGTAAGTGGTCAGGAGGGACCTCAGCGGCGACGAGGCCTCGCCGCTCCCGGCCCCCCAGCCCACCAGGATGAAGCTGAACGCCGGCGTACCGCCGGGTCCGCCGCGCGACGCCTTCCGGAAATACACCGCCTTCGGCATCGTCTCCACCTTGGTGTCGATGCCGATACGGGTCAGCATCTGGCCGATCGCCTGGCAGATCTTGGCGTCGTTGATGTAGCGGTCGTTCGGGCCGTGCAGCGTGAGACCGAAGCCGTTCGGGTAGCCGGCCTCGGCCAGGAGCTTCTTCGCGCCTTCCGGATCATAGGGTTCGGGCGTGAGCTTGGGGCTGACGCCAAAGAAGCCCTCTGGCAAGAGCTGCCCGGCGGGGATGGCCACACCCTCCATCACCCGGTCGACGATCGCCGGGCGGTTGATGGCCTTGGAGACGGCCTTTCGCACGCGCCAGTCCTTGAGCGGATTCTTGCCGCTGGTGCCGCGGACAAACGGCGAGTCGTCCCGGTCCTGGTCCATGTGCAGGTAGATCACCCGATTCGAGGTGCCCTGCGAGAGGACGACCTTGGGCCTCTTCTGAAGCTGGGCGATGTCCGCCGTCGGCACCACGTCGATCATGTCGACGTCGCCGGCCAGCAGCGCGGCGACGCGCGCCGGATCGGACCTGATCGGCTTGAACACGACGCGGTCGAACTTGGCCTTCTCGCCCCAGTAGTCGGGGTTCTTCGCGATCACCAGCCGGTCGCCGGGCACCCACTCGACGAACTTGTACGGGCCCGTCCCGATAGCGGCCTTGCCGGCATTGTAGTCACCGGTGGTCGCGCCCTGCCCGTGCTTCTTGGAGATGATGTTGATCGCCGCCACGTCGTTCGGCATCAGCGGGTAAGGCCGCTCGGTGATGATGTGGATCGTGTGGTCGTCGATCTTCTTGAGCGTCTTGCGCTTGGTGTAGAGGGCGAAGGACGAGGGGCTCGCCTCCACGTTGGGCGCCCGCTCGAAGGTGAAGAGCACGTCGTCCGCCGTGAACGGCGTGCCGTCGTGGAACTTCACGCCTCGGCGCAGCTTGAACTCCCAGGTCGTGTCGTTGATGGCCTTCCACGATACCGCCAGGCCCGGCCCGAGGCGCTGTTTCTCGTCGGTTTGGACCAGGCGGTCGAAGATGTGCCGGGCCATCGCGTTGTTCGGTGAGAGGTTGTGGTAATGTGGGTCGATCGACGAGGGCTCGAGCTTGAGGCCGATCACCAGCTCCGCCGCAGTCGCGGGGCCGGCGCCCAGCACCGCCACCGCGAATACCCCCAAGATGACTTTCGCGATCGTCTTCATGTGGTGACCCTCCCTGCACTCTCGACTGAGCGCTGCCTGAACCAGCATCCCGAGCAGCGGTGACGGCGACGGACATCGCATGGCGTAGCCACAGACGCCCCACAACTTCCTGCTCCACGCGGGGAACCCTATCAAGGGCAGGTCACTCTGTCAAGGCATGCAGGCCAGGGGAAGAAGGGCTCTTGCCGCCACACTCCGGCAGCGCCTGGGCGCTCCAAAGTGTTGGGTGAATCAGGGCTGTGAGAAGGCAGCTCTGGCTCGGCGGGTTGATCAGGCTACTGCGCTACCGATTAAGCTCGTTGCTCGGCCTTTGGCGGACGGCCCGGTCCGCCCCTCCGCCACGGCCGCACGCCAAGCCGCTGGCGCCGTCCCCGGTAGCAGTCGTCGCAGAAGTGGGAGTAGAGTCGGAGCGGACGCCGCCCGCAAATGATGCAGAGACCTTGCCGCTGTTTGCGTCGTTGCCACCGGTATTGCCGGCTGGGCGCGGGGGCGAGGAGGGTGCTGAGTCGCCTCTTCTTCATTCCCATCATTCACATGTTTTCGGTTGACATGGCACCCGTTGTTCCGGTCGTGACCTCGGCGATATCCGAGGCATACTCCCTCCAGGAATAAGTTCGGACGAATGAAGGCAAAAGAAGAGGGCTTTCCGGGTCTCCGATAAAAAAAGTCGCCCACCAAACGCCATTGGCCTGTTTCGGGAAGCCCGGACTTCTCGTGTCTTGTGTGGGCATTACTGGGCGGAGATGGGCCCGGTGGCTCCAAACTGAGGGCCGCAACTTGATGGGCACTAGTTCCCAGGCTGGCACACCGCGGAAGTTCGTGGGTCTTTCCTCGGGATTATTGGTGGCTTGGCCCACGAATCCCTTACCCTCCGCCACTTCCAGAATCAGGAGCTCGCCGAGCATAAGTCCGAACATCGAACTCCTCCCGTGAGAGCCTCTCGTAGCCGCGCTTCACCCCGGCGTAGATCTCCTCGAGGGTCCGGGCCCTCAACTCGGACAGGGGCTGGAAGACCTCGAGGTGATCGGACACGTAGCTCGTGTGAGAGACGAGGCCGTAGCCCGGGTCCATCACGTGGAGCTGCACGGCCCGGGGCTCCATGACGAAGTCAAAGCCGCCGGCGTCTGTCAGGTTCAGGGCGATCTGGTGGCACGTGCTCGGGGCGATACACGCTACGGTGCCGCCCCAGGCGACCTGGATCGGGCGGTGCAGGTGGCCGCACGCGACCCGCTCTACCTGTCGGTGGCGGGAGACGATCTCCTCCATCCGGCGCCCGCCGCGGAGACCCACGGCGTCCATCCACCGAATGCCCGTGCGGAAGGGGGGGTGGTGCATGAAGATCAGGGTCGGTCGCTGCGACTCCGCGCCCAGGGTCTCGTCGAGCCACGCCAGTCGGGCCTCGCACAGCATGCCGGTGTGCCGCCCCGGGACTGTGGTGTCGAGGCCGACCAGACGCATGTCGTGATCGTCGATCGCGTAGTGGGCGAAGGGTGCGCCCGGTCGCGGGAGATAGTCCTGGTCGGAGAACGCTTCCAGGAAGACGTCACGGTGGTCATGATTGCCGGGGATTAGATACAAGGGTGGGATCAGCTCCGAGACGATCCGCCGCAGTGCCGTGTACTCCTCCAGGGCCCCATGGTCGGTGAGGTCTCCCGACGCGATCACCACGTCCGGGCTCGGCTCGAGCCCATTTAGGTGAGCCACAGCCTCTTTGAGCTGTGTGTTCGTCTCCACGCGGTCATAGCAGAGCGTGTTCTCTGCGACGACGTGAAGGTCGGTGATCTGTGCGATGAGCATTGAACTCCCTCCCTCTGGCTTGGACATCCGGCTCGGTCTCAGTTCAGCTTGACGATCAGATCGACTTGGGTGGGCCGCTCCACGGGCAGATCGGCTGGCCGGCTGCCTTTGAGGATCTTGTCAACCTAAGTGCGCTGCGGCCGGAACCTGGCGGCAACATTCGGCGCGTAGGACATGGGGCCGCCCTCTGTGCGTATTGCAGGGAGCCTGAGGATTCTTACCCGAGAGATACGCGCCTGCAAGATACAAGATCCTGTCCCTGCGCGGTGTGTGCGCATCGACCCGGCATTGTCCCATTTCTGAGACGAGGGGGGCAAGCGCAAGCGTGGTGAAATATGCCAATGTCTCTTTGGCATACGAATCGATAGCGGCCTGTGCATCCCTTAGGAATCGAGCACCATCTGAACAGATCCGATACTCCAACCTGTGATCGTCGCCTTGCAACTCCTGATCGCCTTACTCGTTCAACAGAGGCGTGTTGAAGTCGCTGTCCTCTGCCTCTCGCCGATCCAGCGAAACCGGTCCCCGTGTGCACTGATGCTGCGCAGGCGACTGAAATCCACTTCAAGCTCCCGGGCGGCGTGTTCCCTGGACCCAACGGGCCACCCCTTGACGCCTCGCAGGGCACGTCCTACGGTTGCCCCATGGGCACGTTCACGCCGCACCAGAAGGAAGCCCTCGAACCCCTTGCACAACTCTCGGCTGCCAGAGCTGGCGCAATCCAGGAGGCCCTCAAGCAGCTCACCGCCTACCCCGTCGCCCTGCAACTCGCCCTCTTCGCCCAGGATGCTCTGGACGGAGCAAAAGGTTCAGGACGATATCAAGCAGGCTGAGGCGATGGGGGCGGCGGAGACGGCGTTGAGTCCGGAGCTCGAGGCCCTTGGGGAGAAATTCCGACAGGTGTCGTGATGCACGCGACCAGGCGGTCAGCAAAGCGACGTCAAGGCCAACGCACAACGGGACGTGCGCATGTTCGGTACGCCATCTACGGACTCTTAGTCCTCATCCTCTTGTTCACCGCGGCCATGCGAATCAGATTGCTGGAGCTCCCACTTGAACGGGACGAAGGGGAATACGCATACGCAGGTCAGTTGATGCTGCAGGGCATCCCGCCCTACGAGACTGTTTACACCGTCAAGTTCCCGGGAACCCACGCCGCCTACGCACTGATCATCGCGCTGTTCGGCGAATCAATCCAGGCCATTCGGATCGGCCTATTGCTGGTAAATGCGGCAACGATTCTGCTCATGTTCCTGCTGGCTAGACGGTTGCTGGATGTGTGGGCAGGCGTGGTTGCCGCCGCAACTTATGCGACGCTCTCGCTTGGCCTGGCGATCTTGGGCCAGGCCGCCCACGCGACACACTTCGTTGTTCTGACCGCGGTCGGCGGAATACTGCTCCTGTTGCGCGCGGCGCAGACGCTTCGACCGTGGGGCCTGTTCGTTAGCGGCTTACTGCTGGGTCTGTCGGTTTTGATGAAGCAGGCCGGAGTCTTCTTCGTCCTTTTTGCCGGCTTGGCCTTGCTGATGGGGTTACTGCGCACACCTACCGCTGCTTGGCGCCGCTTGGTCGCGGCTACCGCCTTTTTCGCGCTAGGTGCCGCCGCGCCGCTCGGTCTGACGCTGCTGGTCCTCTGGCTGGCCGGCGTGTTTGAGAACTTCTGGTTCTGGACGTTCGTGTATGCGCGAGAGTACGGCACGATATTCACGCTGAGCCGGGGTTGGGCACAGTTTCGCTTGCAGGCGGGCACGGTGATGCAACCCGCCTGGCCGCTGTGGACACTTGGCGCGATGGGAGTCATCCTTCTCTGGCGCGATCGGCTGGCTCGTGCCCGATGGGTGTTCTTCGCCGGTTTTTCAGTCTTCTCGTTTCTAGCGGTGTGCCCGGGTTTTTACTTCAGAGAGCACTATTTCATCCTCCTGCTCCCGGCTGTTGCATTGCTGGCCGGTGCAACGGTGACATGCGGCGCCCGTATGCTCGCTGGGATGCGACTGCCTGCTGCGGCATGGCGAGGCGTTCCAGCCATTGCGCTTATTGCGGCGTGCGGATACGCTGTTTACCAGGACCGAACGAGTTTCTTTACGTTGTCGCCGCGCGACGCCAGCCGGGAGCGGCACAGCGTCAATCCATTCCCAGAGTCGGAAGCAATCGCTCGCTACATCAAGTCGCATTCCGATCCAACGCATCAGATTGCCGTTGTCGGTTCTGAGCCGCAGATTTACTTTCTGTCGGATCGGCGCTCGGCCACGGGCTACATCTATGTGTACGGTTTGATGGAACCACAGCCGTACGCGCTGCGGATGCATCAGGAGATGATCCGCGAGATTGAGTCCGCACGGCCGGAGTTCATCGTGTACGTCAACGTTGCGTTTTCATGGCTGAGACTTCCCGATTCGCCAAACTTAATTTTCGATTGGACGGGGCAGTACCTTGAGCGCCTCTACCGGCGGGTAGGTGTCATCGACATTCTCTCACCACAGCACACAGAGTATCGTTGGGACGACGAGGCCATCGGATATGCTGTTCGATCTCCGAGTTATCTGATGGTGTTCAGGCGAAAGACTGCAGCGTAGTCCGGTGGAACGACTCGCGCCGCCGCAATCTCGGTGAACATGACTGTCAGCGTATTGCCACGCCCGAATCCCTGCACGACACACCGTTCAATCTCGAACCCGCTCTCGTTGCCACTGTTGTCCTGCCAGCTGAGGCCGATCGCCGCCACTACGCCCTCTTCGCGGTTCTTGTCAACGCGGGACTGCCTCCGGAAGAGGTATTTGTCGTGAAACCTGAGGACCTCGACGTGCGCAGGGCGTTCCGGCGAATCTTGAAGCGCGCCGGGCTCCCCCGTTTCAGCGTCTATGATTTGCGCCATACCTTCGGTACTCAACTTCTCAGCCGTGGGGCGCCGATCAACTATGTCAACCGCCGGATGGGACACAGCAAGCCGACGACGACACTGCAGTGGTACGCGCACTGGCTTCCGCGTGAAGGCCAGCGATTCGTGGACTTGCTGGACCGCCCGGCCCCAAGTTTTGGCACCAACAGTTGACACCAAACAGAGTCGGGGGACTTTGGTGACTCGGAACTACTTGAAAACATGGAGCCGGCGGCGGGACTCGAACCCACGACCTGCTGATTAACGTTTCGCTGCCGCATGACCGATTGCGACCGACAATGACCCCCGAGTCGCACCGGGAGTAGCACCGGGAGTAGCACCAGCGCCGGGCCCCCCCGGGGGGGAACCGAAGCCCACCAGAGTCCCGTTTCCTCTCCCCCCGTTCGCGATCCTACTCGGGATGCGTCCCGCCAGCCCAAAAGGGGTACCAGAAGATTTGCGGGCAGCGAAAAAAGGCGCGTGAGCCCGGCCCGACTATCGCTCGTCCCCTGAGCATCGGACTTCTAATCTTCGAGGAGAAAGAGGACCCTTCGGTAAGTTGCGAACTTGCCGAGGGATTTTTGTTTTCCTCCTCGGCTGGCGTGACGTGTTTTAGCGTGGGTTCCGGACCATCACGGGCACATCTACGGCCACATCAGAGCCGCGAGGAGACGGTTCGACAAAGGGGACGCTGCGGAGGACTGTAAGCCGGGTAGTGCTTATCCGGTTGACTCGCCCGGACTTCCCGAGAACGCTGGCTCAGTTTCAGGCGCGCTTCGGGGACGAAGCCGCGTGCCGCGCCTACCTTGCGGCCTCCCGGTGGTCGGACGGGTATCGCTGCTCGGGATGCCAGCACCCGGAGGCGTTCGAGCTGCCACGGCGGCGGCTCTGGCAGTGCAAAGCATGCGGCTACCAGACCTCGGTCACGGCCGGGACAGTGTTGCATCGGACGCGCACGCCGCTCACCCTCTGGTTTTGGGCCGCGTACTTGGTGACCACGCACACGCCGGGCCTGTCGGCACTCCAGCTCCAGCGGCAGTTGGGGATCGACCGCTACGAGACGGGCTGGGCCATGCTCCACAAGCTCCGCCGGGCCATGGTCCGCCCTGACCGTGACCCCTTGAAGGAGCAGGTCGAGGTTGACGAGAGCCGCCTTTGAACTGGATGTGCTCACCTGCCCGCGCCGCATGCGCCTGATCGCCACGATCGAGGACCCGCGGCTCATTCGCCAGATTCTGGACCACCTGGGGCTCCCCACCGAGATTCCCCAGCCCCGCCCCCCGTCGGCGCAGGCCGCTGACCCCTTCGCCGACATCCCCGCCTGACTGCGCCCCTGCCGGGCTCGAACTCTCCGCCGCACCCTCGGTCGCGGTGACGCTCCCGCCACGCCCCTCGTGTCGCGTGAGGGGGTGATTCCCGCCTCGCGGCCGGTGGGTAAGCCGGTGCTCGCGCGGCATCAGTGTTCCCCTTGACCGGCGCTTCATCCGCACTGTAGCATCCGGCCATGCTCCTGGAGGGGGCCCCTGACGCCAACGGGGGCAGACCCGGCCGCTGCCGGCGCGGGTTCGGCCGGGAGCGGGACCGACCGAGGAGGGCCTTTATCCTGCCCATGCCCTGGGGTGGTCCGCCGCTGACCCCGTCGGCCTCGTAACCGAGCGGCGCAGCGACCTCCGCGAAGTCTTTGCGACAGGTGGTGGGGGAGAATGCTGCTGCGGGTGGATCAGGGGATCGAGTGACCGCTGGTGAGCCAGCCAAGCTGGGAAGAAGGGAGGCTCATATGGCGGAGACCCCGAAGTGGCACGTCGAGGGGGACTGGTTCGACAACTGCAGCTGCGCCGTGGCCTGCCCCTGCACCTTCGCACAGCCACCGGACAACGATGTCTGCAGCTCGGTCATGTTGTTCCACATCCGTGCCGGGCGCTATGGGGACATACCGCTCGACGACCTCAGCTTCGTCCGCGTTGGCGCATGGGAGGGCGATCTCTGGGTGGGGAAGGTCAAAGGCGCAGCGGGCGTCTTGATCGATGAGCGCGCTGACCAGCGGCAGAGTGAGGCGCTTCAAATGATATTCCATGGGCGCGCCGGAGGAGTTCCGGCGCAGGTCGCTGCCCTGTTCGCCGAGGGCCGCGAGCTTCGTGGAGTCGAGCGCGCGCGCATCGACTTCGAGGTTGCGTCTGACCGCGCCCATTGGTGGACGGAGATTCCCGGGAAGGTTAAAGCGTGGGCCAAAGCCCTAACGGGCCCAGCGAGTCTGCCGGGAAAGTATCCCCAGCTCGTGAACGCACCAGGCTGCGAGACCGGCCCGGGCCCCCAGTTGGTGACCTGGGGCAACGCTACGGTCTGCTGGGTGAATGCGTTTGGCTGCACCTGGGAATGGAGCGGCAACTCGAGCAAGCATATCCCGTTCGACTGGAGTGGTCCGTGAAGAGCCGAAGCGAGGCGCACGATGTCGGAGTCCATCCGACGTGTCTAGACCGTGATGAAAGTTGAGACCCACCTCCCGCTTGGCAAGATTGACCCCGGCCTGCGGAGCACGCAGAAGATCGACCTGGGATCGGTGCCAGGCGGCGCGCGCGAGATCGAGCAACTCGGCTTCGATGGAATGGTAACCGGTGAGCTCAAGGCCGACCCATTCATCCCGTTGGCACTGGCGGCCACCACGACGGAGCGGATCAGTTTGACGACGGCCGTCGCCATCGCGTTTCCGCGCAGTCCGATGATTACGGCGATGATGTCTTGGGACCTGCAGGCGCTATCTAGAGGACGATTCATCCTGGGTCTGGGGACACAGGTCAAGGGGCACATCGAGCGCCGTTACGGCATCGTCTGGGCGCCGCCGGTTCCCCGCCTGCGCGAGTATATTCGCGCTCTCCGCGCGATCTGGGATTGCTGGCAGAATGGCGCGCCGCTCGATGTTCGAGGCGCGCACTACAACTTTTCGGTGATGGTTCCGCTTTTCAACCCGGGGCCGATCGCGCACCCGCGCATCCCGATCCATATTGCGGCGATCAACAAGCATATGTGTCAGCTGGCAGGGGAAATGTGTGAGGGGATCAGGCCGCACCCGATTACGACCCGAAAGTTCATCACCGAGATGATGTTGCCGAATGTGGAGGTGGGTGCGAAGAAGGCCGGGCGCCAGCTCGAGGATTTCGAGGTTGCGATTAGCCCGCTCGTCGCCGCTGCGGACAGCGAGGCAGAACTCGCCGACAGGATCAGAGATGTGCGGGCTCGCATCGCCTTTTATGCGTCGACGCGGACGTACAAGTCGGTGTTCGATGCGCATGGGTGGGGAAGCTTGGTTGACGAACTTCATGGGCTGTCGACGCAGCAGAGATGGGAGGAGATGCCGAAGCACGTGTCGGATGAGGTGCTTGAGAGGATCGCGGTGGTGGGAACCTGGGATGATGTCGCACAGAAGATAGTCGAGCGATACAGGGACTGTGCGACTCGCATAGAGTTCAGCCTTCCCGTTCGAGGCCAGGCGGACCGCGAGCGGCTTTGCGCGGTGATCCGGGCGCTACAGGGAGGGGGGGAGCGGCGCCAGAGTTGATGCGGTCGGGCTGAGACGGCCGGAACGGGTGGTCTTAGGCGCGGTCCTGTAGCATCGCCATGTTCCCGATAGGGCTCCTGAGGCCGGCAGGGGCAACGCCGGCAGCCGAGGCCGCGGGTTCGGGCCGGGGTGGGACCGAGCGAGGAGGGCTTTTATCGCGGCTATCCTCTATACCTACCGCTCCTCACGCCCGCCAAGCG
>JBHIAB010000030.1:0-20903 GCA_046758385.1 Methylomirabilia bacterium
GGCGAAGATCCCGACCGGGCCCGAGCCTCACATTACGTCCGTCTCACCCGACGGCCGCACCGTGCTCGTCGGGGGAGCCGAGTCCCACCAGATTTTCGTGATCGACGCCGCGGTGCGACGCCTCGTGGACCGGATCCGCGTCGGCTTCCTCCCGCACCTGGCAGTCTTCTCGCCGGATGGCCGGCGCGCCTATGCGAGCAGCACAGGGTCCAACGAGCTGTCGGTCATCGACACCTCGAGCTGGATCGTCATTGCGGAGATCGATCTGGAGCTGAACTCCCACGGGATGGCCATGGCGCCTGACGGGCGGACGCTCTATGTGGCGAGCGAGGTGGCGAACAAAGTGCTCGTCTTGGACACGCAGCGCGCTCGGGTGATCGCGCGGATCCCCGTCGGAAGGATGCCTCACACCATGGTCCTGTCCCGTGACGGGGCGTACGTGTATACCGCCGACATGGGCTCCAACGCGATCTCCGTGATTTCAACTGCACAGCGGGCTGTCGTGGCGACGGTCCCGGTGGGCGCCGCCCCCTCCTCGATCGCCATCGTGGGGCAGTAGGGTGAGAAGACTCGCCGTTGCCCTCTCCGGAAGCCTTGCCCTCGCAGGCGGCTTGCTGCTCTTCACAGGCTTCCTTGCCGGGCCGCGAAGCAGCCGGGAGATAGACGTGCCGATGACGGTGCAGAAGTTTGCCTTCTCCCCTCCGCGGATCAGCGTGCAGGCCGGCGACCGGGTCACCTTCAGGATCCGCTCGCTCGATATCACGCACGGCTTCGCGGTGGAGGGGACCGGGATCGATGCCACCGTCCTCCCCGGCCGGGAGGTGCGCGTCGCCGTGCCGGCCGACCGGGTGGGGAAGATCCGCTACCGCTGCTCCGTGATCTGCGGGCCGCTCCACCCGTTCATGGTGGGGGAGATTGTCGTCCAGCCCAACCTCTGGCCGCTCTGGGGTGGCGGGCTCGCCCTCCTCTTGGGCTTTCTCGCCTCGTCGGGTGTTCCTCGCCCAGCCGTGCGACCGGACCTTCTCAGCCGCCGTCCGCTCCGTTGGCTCCTCACCCGCCGCCCGTTCCAGTTCGGGCTGATCGCTCCTAACCTGGTCGCCTTCACTCTGATCGTCCTCACCGGGCTGGTCGGCACGGCGACGGGAGCGATGAACTTTGCGACGATCTTCGCCTGGCTTGCCTGGTGGGGGCTCCTGGTGCTCGTCCTGATCCCGTTCGGGGGGCGGCTCTGGTGCGCGATGTGCCCGATCCCGGCTCCCGGAGAGTGGCTGGCCCGAGGAGCGATCATCGAGCGAACCCGGCGCTCGGTAGGCCTCGGCTGGGCGTGGCCCAAATCGCTTCAGAACCTCTGGCCAGCCTTTGGCGGCCTCCTCCTCCTTGTCCTCTTCGGGCTCATCGTCACGACTCGCCCACTCGCCACCGCGCTCGTCCTTCTGGCCTTCACCCTGGTCGCGCTGGTGACTCACCTCCTCTTTGAGCGGAGGGTCTTCTGCCGCTACCTCTGCCCGGTGGGCGCGCTCGTGGGCGTCTACTCGATGGTGGCCCCGCTTGAGCTCCGGGCCCGAGACCTCGATGTCTGCCGCCAGTGTCTGGGGAAGGCCTGCTATCGCGGCGGAGAGGGGTACCCGTGCCCTACCTTTCAGTACCCGGGCGGTGGGCTTGCGCGCAATACCTACTGCCTTCTCTGCACCGAGTGCATAAAGGCCTGCCCCTATGACAACCTGGCACTCCGGCTCCGTCCCTTCGGCGCGGACCTCCTGGTCAAGCGCGGGCGGAGAGCCGACGAGGCATGGATCGCCCTCCTCCTTCTCGGCACTGCCCTCGCTCACTCCGTGATCAAGCTCGGGCCGTGGGGGTGGATCAAGTCCTGGGCGAACCTCGACGGGACCGTGGAGTTCCTCCTCTACACCGCACTCTTCGTCGGCGTAGTCCTCGGTGCGCTCCCGGCCCTCCATTTCCTGACCGCGTGGCTCTCGCGCACATTGGCCGGAGCCTCGCGCGTGAAGGTCCGGAGACTCTTCGTGGACTATGCGTATGCGCTGGTTCCCCTGAGCCTCGCGTCCTGGGGGGCTTTCACTCTGGCGGTCGTCCTCCCGAACCTCTCCTACATCCCGCGCGTCCTCTCCGATCCCTTTGGCTGGGGGTGGGAGCTCTTCGGGACGCGTGAGACCACCTGGAGCTGGGTGCCGGTGGGTCTCTTACCCTCGGCCCAACTGCTCCTGCTTCTCCTCGGGCTCTGGGGTTCGACCCGGGTGGCGCGAGAGATTGTCGGGGAAGCCCTGGGCGTGGAGCAGGCGGCCTGGCGCGGTCTTATGCCGCTGGCCGCCTTCCTCGTCGCCATCACGTGGGCCTTCCTGATCCTCTACCTCGGGTAAGGACGATGAAGCGAAGCGAGTGTATCGCGCTGGCGGTTGTTCTCGCGATCATCGTGGGGGTCCCGGCGGCGGTCTTCTCCTATCAAGCCCTCCGCGGTCCGGCGGGTGAGCCGGGCGAGATCCTCCTCGTGGCGAGGACGGTGGAGCGAGGGGGCTGGAGCCCGGCCCGGATTGTCGTCAAGCAGGGCCAGAAGGTGAGGCTCAGGATCCTCTCCAAGGACGTGACCCACGGCTTTCAGCTCCTCCACTTTGGGGTGGACGCGGGCGCTATCAAGACCGGGACAACCAAGATCGTTGAGTTTACCCCCGATCGAGCTGGGGTGTTCCCGTTCTACTGCAGCGTGCGCTGCAGCCCGCTGCACATGGCGCTCATGGGGACGCTGGTGGTGGAATCGTGACGACGCCCACATCTCTCCCCACATCACCTGCCAGACGCTGTACAACATCCGACAGGCCGGGCTGGTCGTCGAGGAGGAGCCGAACCCCTTCTCGGGCTGGATCGAGATGATCGTGGCTCGCGTAGCGCCCAACACGAAGAGGTGAACCATGGGGAAGAACCGAGTCAAGCCGACCCCACCACGGCGCTCCCGATGGCGCTGGGTGACATTCGTAGCTCTGGTGTTGATCGCTTTCGGCGGCGCTGCGTTCTGGTCGCGCTCTGAACCCCCGGACACCTCTGAGGGAACGCCGCGCCTGGTCGTGGACCGGACCGAGGTGGATCTCGGGTACCTCCCGTTCGAGGCGCCGGCTCGGGTTGTCTTCACCCTCACGAACACGGGGGACGGGCTCCTTCGGCTCGCTTACGTGCCGTCGGTGCGGGCCCTTAGGGGGTGCTGACCGCCCCGGGCGGTCGTCGGTCAGACGACCATCAAGCCGGGCGGGTCGACGACGTTGTCGCTCGAGTTCACGATGCACGAGGGCATGGGCGGCCCGCACGAGTTCCTCGTACCGCTCAAGACGAATGACCCCGCCACTGCCGAGCAACCGCTCCTTGTCCGCTCCTTCTGGGGACCCGCCTACGGGAGATCGCGATGATCCGGGTAGAGGTCTACAGCAAGCCTGACTGCTCTCTGTGCGAGGAGGTGAAGGCGACGCTGCTCAAGGTCCGCCGCGAGATTCCTTTCGAGCTCGAAGAGATTGACGTCGAGTCCAGGCCTGAAGTTTACGAAACCTACAAGGACCGGATCCCACTGGTCCTCATCAACGGGCGCCGGGCCTTCAAGTTTTGGGTGGACGAGGAGGCCTTGCGCCGGCGGCTCTCCCGTGAGCGGGCCTGAACGATTCCTGATCTTGCTCTTTCGGCACGGCTCTTGCAGCTTCAGCAGTGGCTGTACCAGGGCAGCAGCGTCATCGCCGTCGCTCGGCGCCGGATGATGAACCGGGGGGAACCTGGTGAAGAGAAAAGGCGGAATCCCGTAACCGACATGAAGGAGGACGGCATGTTTCGAAGAGTCTCGCACCCGAACGCGGTCGAGCGTCGGTCATTTCTGAACTGGTTCCTCGCCACGAGCATCGGCGCGTTTCTAGCCTCTGCCCTCTATCCGATCACCCGATACCTGATCCCCCCGAAAGTCGCGGAGTCCAGCGTCGCCGGGGTCACGCTTGACCTCAAGCCCACCGAGGTCAGGCCGAACTCGGGCCAGATCTTCAGATTCGGCAGGCAACCGGGCATCCTGATCCGGACGCCCAGCGGCGAGCTGCGCGCGTTCTCTGCGATCTGCACGCACCTGGGCTGCACTGTGCAGTACCGGGAGGACCTCCAGCACATCTGGTGCGCCTGCCACAACGGACACTACGATCTGCACGGCAAGAACATCGCGGGGCCGCCGCCGCGGCCGCTGGACCCGTACGTCGTCAACGTCCGCGGTGAGAAGATCGTGGTGAGCCGGAGCGCCTAGGCATAACGCCGTTGAAGAGCCGCATCGGGTGCACGAGCGCTCCTTGCGGCGCTCGCCGCCTTTGAACAGGAGGGACTTCGAGGGCGAACCGCGCGCTGAGGCCGAACGCCTAGGGATGGCGTAACCGCGCGCACAAGGCCGGGCTCGCCGGCCTGGACGAGCAGTACGAGGCCCGGCGCATCCCGGAGGCTGAACGGGTTGCGTGCCGACCTCAACAACCGGAGGAGAAAGGAGCGCGTGATGAGAAGGCAAATGGGCTTCAGTCTGGCGAGTATGGTAGCTCTCGTCCTGTCCTTGACTGGTATCGGAGACGGGAGCGAACTGATCGTCGGCACCTCATACGTCGAGGCGCGGAACGACACGGCCGGGGTGGTGCTGCTCGATGCCCGCTCTGAGAAGGCCTATAGGAACGGCCACATTCCCGGCGCGATCAACCTCGGCGGCCGGGGTGCGGCTGCCGTGCTCCGAGATGGGAACGCGCGGGTTCTTCCGGTGAAGGCCCTGGAGAAGGTCCTCGCAGAGGCAGGCATCAGCCGCGATGCCGAGGTCATCGTCTACGGCCTCAAAGGTGACAAACGGATGACCGCCCCGTTCTGGATCCTCGAGTATCTCGGGGTGGAGAGGGTCCGCGCGTACTGGGGTGGCATCGATGACTGGAAGGCGGCGGATCTGCCTGTCGCGACGCGGAAGCATAAGCTCCCCGCCACGCGATTCATCGCGAAGGTGCGCGGGGACCGGTACGCCTCGACCGCGTACGTCCGGGCGAACCTGGGACACCCTGCCATCCAGATCGTGGATGCGCGGACGGAGGAGGAGTTCGCAGGCCTCGACATCCGCGCGGCTCGCGCCGGCCATATCCCGGGGAGCCTGAACATCCCATTAGAGTGGAACTGGGTGGATCCGAACGCGGCAAAGAAGCTGGCCGACAGTAGGGCGGGCAACCGCGACGGCATGGCGCTGAAAGACGCGAAGGCGCTCCACGAGCTCTACCGAGGCCTGGATCCCAATAAAGAAGTCATCATCTACTGCCAGACCGGCACCCGGTCCACGCTGACCTATGTGGTTTTGAGATCGCTCGGGTTCGAGAAGGTCAGGAACTACGACGGCTCGTGGGTGGTGTGGGCGTCGAGCCCGGACCTTCCCGTACGTTAACGTACTGGTCTCTCTGATCGACCGGTCAGAAGGAGGAACGGAGATGACAGAACTTCATGGGCCAAAGACTTCAGGTGACGAGGCGGCGCCGCTGAACAGGACTGGCGCACCGAACGGGAAGACGGCAGAGGAGTTCGTCAAGGAGGGGTGGGCGGCGCCGATCCAGGCGGCTGCGAATGCCGTTCAGCCCTCGACGACCGAGATCGAGCGGCCTCAGAGACCTGGGGCGGCGACGACGGAGCAGTGGAAGCACCACCTCAAGATGGCAGCGTGCTGTGGGGCACCCCTCCTCGCCCTCGTCATCCTGGCGGGAGGCGGAGGTGCCCTGCTCGGCGCGGCCGGGGCTCTCCTCCCGTTCCTCGTTCTTCTGGCGTGCCCTGTGGGGATGTACTTCATGATGCGGTCGAGGTCGAGCACTGGGGACGCCGAGAAGCGAACTGACAAGGGGGAGACGCGCTGACCCGCTCAGCTCAAACGCGAGCGGATCCGATGGCAACCATGAGAGCCGTCTGGCAGGCCGGTCGGTGGATCGTCGTGGGGCTCGTTGTCGGCACGAGCCTCTGGCTCTTTCTCGACACCGTCCGGCGCGTGCCCGCTCCCCTTAGCGTTCCGTTCGAACTCTGGTACGGGAACTGGCGGGCGGTCCTGATCCTGACGGGGCTCTTCACCTTTTTCCTCTTCGGTTTCGCCCGACCCCGGCGCCGGATGGAGTGGCGGAATGCAGGAATCTACGCGGCCTTCCTGATCTCGCTGTTCACCGAGATGTTCGGAGTCCCGCTGACCATCTATCTGCTGGCGCCGCTCCTCGAGCGTTCCCCCTGGGCTTTTGGCCACAACGAGAGCCACCTCTGGGCCTTTGCCCTGGACCGGCTGGGGCTGCTTCCTCTCCACCTGGGAATCTACCTGGTCATGGTTGTCAGCATCGGTCTCCTCGCGGTGGGTGTGAGCGTCGTGGCCGCCGGATGGGCCACCGTCTATCGCGGGGGGGGAACGCTGGTGACCAGGGGCATCTATCGCTATCTCCGGCATCCCCAGTACCTGGGGCTGATCCTGATTGTTCTCGCCTTCAACATCCAGTGGCCGACGCTCCCCACGCTCCTGATGGCCCCGGTGCTGATGGTCGTGTATGTCCGGCTGGCCGGACGGGAGGACGAGGAGCTGGCCACATTCTTCGGCGAGGCGTTCCTGGATTATGAGGCCCGGACGCCGGCCTTTATCCCCTGGAGGCCGGGTAGAGCTGCCTGCGAAGTTCACGGGCAGCTCGTGGGGGGCCGCCGTGGTCAGAGTCCAGAAACCGGTTCAAGCACGTCACGATCATGAAGACAGGCTTTCTCGGAGAGCTTTTGAGCAGCGAAGGGAGGAAATAGCCCACCATGTACCCGGTCCTTCTCGACTTTGGATCCTACCAGTTGCGGGCCTATGGGCTCTTGGTCGCGGTCGCCGTCTTGGCCGGGATCTGGTTTTCAACGCGAGAGGCGCGACGGAAGGGGCTTGCCCCCGGCGTGGTCGAGGACAGCGTATTGTTGATCGTCGGAGCCGGTCTCGTTGGGGCCCGGCTCTACTACATCGCCTTCAACCAGCCCGCTCACTACTTGGCCAACCCCTTCGAGATTCTCGCCGTCTGGCGCGGAGGCCTGTCGGTCCACGGTGCCCTCCTCGGTGGTCTCCTCGCGGGGTTGTGGCACATCCGCCGCCGCAGGCTCGGCTTCTGGAGGTTTGCCGACGTCTTGGCGCCAGGACTCGCCCTTGCCCAGGCTCTCGGTCAGGTCGCCTGCCTCCTGAGCGGCGACTCCTATGGGCGGCCAACCGCGCTCCCGTGGGCCATCACCTTCACGGATCCGCGCGCTATGGCCCCGCTGGGCATTCCGCTTCACCCGATCCAGCTCTACGAACTTCTGGCCTATCTGGCGGTGTTTCTCGTGGTCCTGGGGGTGAGGCGGCATGCGACGAAGGATGGCGAGGTGATCCTGATCTACGCGGGCGGTTATGGAATCGTGCGCTTCGCAGTAGAGTTCTTCAGGGGAGACCCGCCTGTGGTCGCTGGGATTATCGTCGCCCAGGCCGTCAGCGTGCTCCTCGTTGCGGTGGCCCTGGGGGCTTGGTGGTGCCGTCGGCCGGGAATTCCGAGCCAAGGTGCCATCCGTGAGCACTAGCGTTCGGGTCCTTTCGGCCCTGCTGTCTGGAAGTCTGCTGGCCTTGGCCTTTCCCGGGACCGGCGATCAGGGCTGGCTGGCCTTTGTAGCCCTGGTTCCGCTCCTGGTAGCCAGCGGGGGGATCAGATGGCAATGTGCCGGAGCCCTGGGCTTCACCGCCGGCCTGATCTTCTGGCTGGTGACCATCTCATGGGTGGCGCCGACCATGGTCCGCTACGGGAGCCTGCCGTGGCCCCTCGCGATCCTGATCCTCCTCGGGCTCGCAGGGTACCTCGCCCTCTATCCAGCGGCGTTCTGTCTCCTTCTTTCCCGGAACTTGTTCCGATCTGGCACCGTTTATGTCGTTGTGGCGGCGAGCCTCTGGGTGGCCTTCGAGTTCCTCCGGACCTCCCTCTTTACCGGGTTCCCGTGGAACCTCCTTGGCTACTCGCAGCACGGCAACCTCCCCCTGATCCAGATGGCGGCGGTGACCGGTGTGTATGGAGTGTCTTTTGTCGTGATGGCGGTGAATGCCGGCCTTGCGCGGACACTCCTAGCCCCGAAAAACTGGCACACGCTCGTCGGACCTCTCGGCACCGCGGGCCTCTTCGTCGTGGGAGCGCTGGGTTATAGCTGGCTCTGGCCGCTGCCGGACAGTGGCAAGCCCGCCATTCCGGTCGCGGTGGTGCAGGGGAACATTGACCAAGGCATCAAGTGGGACCCAGCCTGGGAGGACAAGACGGTGGCCCTCTACAAAGCTCTCACCGTCCAGGCGGCTCGCGCACGGCCTCGGTTCATCGTCTGGCCCGAGACTGCCGTGCCCTTTTTCCTCCGAGAAGACCCTCGTCGGGCGAAAATCGAGGCTGTGGCTCGTGCGGCCGGCGCCTTCCTGGTCGTGGGGGCCCCGGATCGCCACGCGGGAAAGCCCCAGAACAGCGCGTTCCTTGTTGGACCGGACGGCCGAATGCTCGGTCGCTACGCCAAGCGCCACCTGGTCCCGTTTGGCGAGTACGTTCCGCTTAAGAAGTTTCTGTTTTTCGTCAACGTGGTGGCTGGCGGAGCGATCGGCGAGTTCGCGCCTGGCCGTGAGGCCACAGTGTTCTCCAGCCCCATAGGCCGGCTCGGCGTCACCATCTGTTACGAGGCGATCTTCCCGGCAGAGGTGCGGGAGTTTTTCCTTGGCGGGGCAGACTTCCTCGTCAACATCACTAACGACGCCTGGTTCGGCAGGAGCGCCGCGCCGGCCCAGCACCTGGCCATGGCCGCCTTCCGGGCGGTGGAGAACCGGGCCTATCTGATTCGCGCCGCCAACACGGGGATCTCAGCCATCGTGGCCCCTGACGGACGGATCGTGCAGGCCGCCGAGATCTTCACCCCGAGGGTCCTCTCGGGCACCATCACCCCTCGCACAGGAGTAAGCCTCTACACCCGTTACGGCAGCCTCTTCGCATGGGGAACCGTGGCAGTCGCTCTGGCCGCTGCGCTCGCGGCACTTCGCCCCATCTCCCTGCCGAAACGGAGGCGTGGACACGACCCTGTGCCGGCCGGCGCTCCCAGCCTGCGAGGAACTGGCTGGGGAAGACGGGGCCTTCTCGCGTGGCTCGCGCTTGGGGCGGGAGGTGTGGGGGCCTCACTGTTTGTCGGGTTGCGATCCTTCCGTGCTGATGGTGCTGCGTATCAGGAAGTCGCTCGATGGCAGATCCCCGGGGGCGAGGGGCGGTTCATCGCGGTCGGTCCGGAGCCGACTCCTGACGAGCTCCGGGCTCTGGGAGCGCGGCTGCGTGAGGAGTTTCGTCGGCTGGACAACGCCGTCGTGATGGTCTTTGACGACTCTGAGGCGGCCCGGCAGGTCTTGAAGGGGTCCCGGATCATTGGGGAGGAGCGATTCCGGGCAGCCCTCTTTCATCAGCGCGCGATGTTCCTCAAGAATGCCGACAGAGGGGAGCACGCCCTGACCATCTACGACCGGTACCCGGCGGTCCGGGAGACGGTTCGGTACTGACGGTGTGAGGTTCACGAACAATGCTTTCCACGAGAACGGCCATGGAGACGTGAGACGACGACATGACCGCCACGATCGGATGCAGCAGTCTTCCCTTGGTCTTCCCGGGAAGCACCGCCCCACCGACGTCGTTATTTTCGTCGTCCTCCTCTGGCGTCTGCTTTCCCTCTCCCCTTTAGCCGCGACACAGCATCCCACCTTCGGCCACGCCACCCTCCTACTTTTGGGCTCTTCAGGAAATCGTGTGGGTTAACACCTTCCCCGAGCTATGCTCCGATCCATCCCACCAAGGAGGAGCGGAGCGATGCGAGACGTCGAGCTCTACCGGGCGATTCTGGGGCTCAAAGCCCCATGGACGGTGACCGGCGTGGACCTGGACGTGAAGGGGCAGCAGGTGGTGGTCCGAGTCGAGGCCGGGCCTGGGCCGTTTCCCTGCTCCGAATGTGAGACCGCCGTGCCGCGCTACGACAGCAAGCCCCGGCGCCACCTGGATACGTGCCAGTTCACGACCTGGATCGAAGCCGAGGTCCCGCGGGTGAGCTGCCCCGCTCCTGGCGTCAAACAGGTCCGGATCCCCTGGGCGGAGCCTGGCTCCCAGTTCACGGCCCTGTTTGAACGGTGGACGATTGATTTGCTCCGGGAGTGCTCGGTGCGGGGCGCCGCCCAGCTCTTGCGGATCACCTGGGACGAGGCGTGGGGCATCAGTCGGCTCCGCCCCATGGCCGAAGTCGCCAAGCTCGTCCGCCGCCACCTCCCGAACCTCCTGACCTACCTCCGTCACCGGATCACCAACGCCGGCCTCGAAGCCGTTAACGGCGTCATCCAGTGGGTCAAGAAGACCGCCCGCGGCTTCCGCAACCCCGAGCACTTCAAGACTGCCATCTACTTCCATTGTGGAGGATTGGATCTCTACCCACACCAAAGCCTGTAGAGCCCCTTTTACTCGGAGTTGGTCAAGACTCTCCAGCGCGGAATGGTCCAATACGAGGAGCTGGAGCGACAGGCGGGAAACTTTCCAGAGAAAGAGAAAGAGCTTCAGGTATACAAGGAGACCGGCGAAACTGTATCGGCATTGATCCCCCTCTCCGGGCGGATTGTCGCCTCGGTAGCGGAGGGAAAGTCGGCTTCTGGCAGCGACCTTGAGCGCCTCTCGCTCCTGATTCAAACCATGCCACTCCAGGCCAGCGCCATGAACGAGATCCACCGGATCAAGATCAAGCGCCTCATCCAGGGCAGCAAGGACCGCATGCGTCTCATTGTGGGTCTCTACCTGGGGTTCCTCGTTCTCGGGAGCCTTCTTCTCGCAGGTGCCAGCCGGCTGGTGCGTCGGACGGTCGTCCTACCGGTTAAGGAGATGGCGGGCTCGGCGCTGGGGATCGCCCGTGGAGACTTCAGCCAGCGGGTCATGGTCGCCTCAGCCGACGAGATTGGACAGCTCGCGCACTCGTTCAACGTGATGGCACGCCAGCTCAGCGAGCACGAGCAGCAGTCGCGAACGGTCAACCAGCGGCTGGAGCGTAAGGTCCGCGAGACCGAAGCGCTCTACCGCATGGGTACCGAGATTTCAGCACTCCTCCACCTCGTTCCCGTCATCGAGTCGACGCTCACTCACACTCGGCGCCTGGCTGGCGCTGACGTCGTCGGGCTCGCGCTGGCCGACCAGGAGACTGGCGACATCCTGTGGAAGGTTCTGGGTCCGGCTGACCAGGCGCCAAGCCAGATCCGTCTGAAGCCGGGAGAGGGAGTCGCAGGTCGCGTCCTCAGGGAGGGCCAGCCTTTCGTGATCGAGGAGGGGGCAGCAGGCGTCGCGCCCCTCCCGTCGCTAGACTCTTTCCTAGCCTTGCACGAGGTGCGGACCGCGATCGCGGTGCCGCTTCGACGCGGCAAAGATGTCATCGGCGTCCTTCTCGCGTCGTACCGGGCGCAGAGACGATTTGACGACGATGACCTCGTCCTGCTGAGCAGCGCCGCCCAGCTGGCCGCTGTGGTGATCGAAAACGCGCGGCTCTACACCCAGGCCCAGACGGCCGCCGTGCTGGAGGAGCGTGAGCGCCTGGCTCGGGAGATGCACGATGGGCTGGCTCAGGCCCTGGGACTGATCTTGCTCAAGACGCGCGTCGGAGATGGATCCGCGCGCCAGGCCCTTCCTGAGATCGAGAGCGTCGCCCAGAAGGCCTATCAGGAAGTCCGGCAGGCGATCTTTGGGCTCTGCATGATGGTGACCCGCCACCAGCTCGGCCTCATCCCCACGCTCAGCGAGTACCTGCACGACTTCAGCGTGGAGAGTGGCCTTCCGGTGGACCTGCGAGTCGATGGGCAAGGGGAAGTTCGCCTGGCCCCGGATGCCGAGATCCAATTGGTGCGCATCCTTCAGGAGGCTCTGGCCAACAGCCGGAAGCATTCCTCGGCCGCTCGGGCCTGGGTCACGATGGTCACCGGCCCTGATCGCCTCGAGGTGGAGATTGGCGACGATGGCCGGGGCTTCGACGCAACGGCTGGCTCTTCAGGAGGGCGCCGCGGCTTCGGCCTTCAGACGATGCAGGAGCGGGCGCGGTCCGCCGGGGGCGACCTGGAGATTCGGTCGGCACCGGGGCGCGGGACGACAGTCAGGGTGCGGCTGCCCCTGGGCCTCTGAGCGCCGGCCATGGATTCGATCCGTATCCTTCTGGTCGATGACCAGACGCTGTTCCGCGAGACCCTGGCGAACCTCCTGAACGGGCAGGAGGGCTTGGAGGTGGTGGGAACGGCCTCGGACGGCAAGGAGGCACTGGAAAAGGCCCGGGAACTCCTCCCGGAGCTGATCCTTATGGATATCTACATGCCAGAACTCAATGGCCTCGAGGCCACGCGTCAGATCAAGGCAGAGCTGCCCCGCGTCAAGATCGTGATCCTTACCGTCGCCGCGGAAGACCGGCACGTCTTCGAGGCCATCAAGGCTGGCGCCGAAGGGTATCTGCTCAAGGACATCGAGCCGGAGGAGCTCTTGGACATGCTCGAGGGGATCTCTCGCGGCGAGCCTCCCATCTCCCGCTCCACCGCGGCCAAGATCCTGAAAGAGTTCGCGCGCCAGACACGCGAGGAGGTGTCGTCCGAGAGCGAGCTCACCACGCGGGAGCGTCAGATCCTCGAGCTGCTGGCTCGTGGCCAGGCCAACAAGGAGATTGCGGCCGAGCTGGCGATCAGTGAGGCAACGGTGAAGAAGCACCTGGGCAACATCATGGAGAAGCTTCACCTCGAGAACCGGGTGCAGGCCGCGCTGTACGCGGTGAGGCACGGACTCGTTCCGCCCACTGACGTGTAGTTAGCAGGTCCCCGCCTGCCACGCGAGAGGCGTTGGACCTCGCGTTGAACCTCAAGGCGTGGAAGCGGGCGGCGGGCGCGGGTCAGCTTCGTGAATGGGGCTAGCGGTGAAGAATGATGCTACAGTCCCGACCTCCGAGCGCCTGAACCTGTTTCTAGGGACCTGGGGCCCGAAAGGGTACCCGGCGCTCGTCGGGCTTACACTCCTGATCTATGTGTACTCCCTTCAGTGGCGGGTGGGCTTCGCTGCCACCGGGGTGGACAACCACGCCGCGTCGGCCCTCTACCTCGTGAACTTCCTTTTCTTCATCGGGGCGAGCGCCGGCGGGATTGTCGTGGGTGCGTTGGCCTGTGGCCTTGAAATGGGGCGCTTCAGGCTGCTGGCCCGGATCGCCGAGCAGGTGGTGATCAGTTGCTTGGCCCTGGCAACGGTCTTCCTTGTCCTGCTGGGCCGCCGCCAGCCTGAGCCGTTCTGGCACTTCTTTAGTGGCGCTCTTTCCAGCTCGCTCCTCATCTGGGACTGGGCGATCATCACGAGCTATCTGGCCATCGCGCTGGCGCTCGGTTATTTCGTGACCCGGCCGGATCTGGTCCGCTGCGTGGTGGAGATGCCGGTGGGGCAAAGGCTCTCTCGTCTGCTGGCGCTCGGCCGCGCCGCCCTCTCTCCTGACACGGTAGCTCGGGAGCGAGCGCTGCTTCGGGCGCTGACGCTGATCTTCATCCCGGCGGCCGTGCTTCTTCACGCGATCCCCGACTCGATCCTGGGTCTCTCCGAAGTCCACCATGGCTGGCGCAGCGCCCTGATCGCCCCGGTTTTCATGGTCTCGGCGGTGGTCTCCGGTCTTGGCCTCGTGATCTTCGCTGCCACCCTCAGCCGGGGTTTCCTGCGGTTCAAGATTGGGGAGGAGGTGATCCGGGGCCTGGGGCGGGTCCTCTTCTTCTCGATCCCGGTTCTTGCCTATGGTCTCTTCGCGGAGATGCTGGCCGTCGCATCTGCGAGCGACTCGCTCGGGACTCACATCTTCAGTGAGATGCTGTTCGGCTTGTACGCCCCTCTCTTCTGGTTCGGCCTCTTCGGAGGCCTGATGGTCCCGTTCCTTCTCCTGGTATTGCGTGGGGCCTGCGGGGCGGGCGGAATCGGGCTCGCTGCGTTCCTGGTCACCTTCGGCGTGCTGGCCCAGCGCTGGAACATCGTCATCCCTCCACTTCTGGGTCACGCACATCTGCCCTACGCCGCCGGGGGTTACAGCCCCCCTTGGCCTGAGCTCTCCCTGACGGTGGGGACCTACGCCGTCGGATTCCTGGTCTATTTCCTGCTGGCCAGGGTCTTCCCCCCGATGAAGGTGGAGGAGCACCGGTAGGGTTCCGAGGCAATGTGAGCTTCGACGTCCCGGTACCAGAGGATCGGTCGCGGCATCGTGTCCTGGAGGTATTCGGCGTCGCTACCCGTCTGGGGCTTACCTCCTTTGGTGGTCCGATCGCTCACCTCGGCTACTTCCGAGAATGGCGCGAACCCTTTGCCCGGACCAGCAGCGCGCCACGATCGCGATTCTTGCGACCATTGGGATCCTGATGTGGCCGACTGCTGCCGCCCAGGTGCTCGTCATCATCGCGGCGGGCGTGATCGGTTGGCGATTCATCCCAGCGCCCTCGGTCCTCAGCGTCCCCCGCGTGCCCGTTCCCTTCGGTCGCCGGCTCGGGGTCACCGCGCTCGGCGTATTCTTCGCGCTGCTCGTTGTCGTGCCGCTGCTCCGCTATGTTGTGCCGAGTCAGCCGCTCGCGGTGTTCGACAGCTTCTATCGAGCGGGTTCGCTGGTGTTCGGCGGCGGACATGTGGTCCTGCCGCTCCTCCAAGCGGAGGTGGTGCCGCCAGGGTGGGTCTCGAAGGAACAGTTCGTTGCGGGGTACGGGGCGGCTCAGGCTGTGCCCGGTCCGCTGTTCACCTTCGCCGCGTATCTTGGGGCCGTGATGCTCCCCTGGCCCAACGGGTGGGTGGGCGCGGCGCTCGCCCTGGGCGCGATTTTCCTGCCCTCCTTCATGCTGGTCATCGGCGTGCTGCCGTTTTGGGATGCACTCCGAGTCAGACCGGTCTTTCAAGCTGCCCTGCGGGGCGTCAATGCAGCCGTTGTTGGGCTACTCCTGGCAGCCCTCTACCAGCCAGTGTGGACCAGCGCGATCCGCGGGCCAGCCGACGTCGCGCTCGCCCTCGCAGCGTTCGCGTTGCTGATGTTCTGGGCCACGCCGCCCTGGCTCGTGGTCGTTCTGACCGCCGCGGCCGCCGGGACGCTGGCGGCGCTGACCTGAGTCGCCGGGAAGGGCCGTCGCGTTGACCTCAGCGCCGCCGCGGCGTGGCTCCGAAGAAGGATTCCCGACTTACTCGGGCACCAGGCGCTTGAAGGCTTCCGCCTTGGCGGGGCCGCTGGCCGAGCCAACCCGCTCAGCGCGCTGGCGAAGAAAGCCCTCCAAGTCCGGGCGAGTCCCCCACTGGCTCGCGTGCGCGCGGACGGCGGCCAGCTTCCGCTCGAAGGTGGAGCTGATGTCAACGAAGTAGTCCGCGTGATCGCCCATCAACAGAAAGAGCTCACCCACGCGATGCGGCTTGAGTCCCTCGGCGCTGTGCTCCGGATAGTACAAATGCCCCGGCGCGCGGAAATGGACCGCGTCGACAACCGCAGATCCAACGGCCCGATGGTCGGGATGGAGCTGGTAGGGCACGTAGCGCGGTGGACCGGTGAAGGGGTCGTGGGTCAGCACGATGGCCGGCCGCTGAGCCCGGATGAGACGGGTGACCTCTTCGGTGAGCTCTCGCCCCGCCCAGGCCAGGGTCCCGTCTTCATAGCCGAGGAAGCGCACGGTCTTCACGCCGAGGATCCGCGCGGCCGCCTCCTGCTCCGCACGGCGCAGCGCAATCACCTGGTCTCTGGTGATCGCCGGATCCGAGTGGCCCTTGTCTCCGCTAGTGCAAGCGACGTAGTGGACTTCATGCCCCTCGTCTGCCCAACGGCACACGGTGCCGCCGGCGTGGACGTCGACATCGTCGGGGTGGGCGGTGATCACCAGCACCCGCTTGGCTGCTGCCGCAGCGCTCATCGGGAGTGCCTCAACTCAGCCATGGCCGCAGTTCGCTCCAGTTTTGCCAGGAGCCCGAGACGCGCCAGCACGGCGAGGGCCGCCAGCGCGAACAGCACCTGAAAGGAAACTGCCTCAACGAGCAGGCCCGCCACCATCGGCAGCAGCCGGCTCGGCGCGACTAGCGCGTTCATATAGCCGCTGTATTCGGGTCGCCGGTCGTCGGGGGAGATCTCCATGAGATAGCCGAGGTCACCGACAACCCGACCGCTTGAGGCCGCACCGACGAAGAAGAAGGCGACCGCGTAGCCGGAAAGCATGAGAACGGGTGGCAGCCGGGACAACCAGGGAAGGGCCATCGCCAGGAGCGGGCTGATCAGGCCGGTCACTGCCAGCAGCTTGAGCAGGCTGAGTTTGCCCTGCCGGTCGCCCCACCATCCCCAGAGGGGATTGAGCGCGAGCGCGCCGAACATCTGCGCCGCCAGGAGGGTTCCGACCTCGGCCTCGCCGACTCCGCTGAGCCGCCGGGCCTGGAGAACATAGAAGGGGAAGGCCATGGTGGTGAGCCCGGCAACCCACTGGGCGTGCACGAACAGCCGAAACCGTGCGTCCGCCTGCAATACGTACCAGCCCTCTCGTAGAAACGCCCCAAGGTCGGGACGCTCACGCCTGATGGGGGCGGGTGGCTCGCGCATGGCTGCGAAGCAGAGGGTGGAGACGGCAAGCACGGTTGCCCCGACACCAAAGATCATCCCGTACGAGCCGAGCGACTCTTCCTGGCCCCGTTTCAGAATCACTCGGATGAGCAATCCAGCGCCGACCGCCAGTGCCCCGCCGACGAGGACGCGGACCGCGAGCAACCGGCTCCGTCGGTCGGAGGGAATGGTCCGCCCCACGATGTCGTTGTAGGGAACTCCGGCCAGACCAGAGATGAACGAGAACCCTGTCCAGAGGGCGAAGAAGAGTGCCAGCACCGTCGCCGCGCCGTTGCCGGCGCCCCACAGGATGAGGGGCGCGGCGAGCAGGCCGAGGCAGACGGCGCGTCCCCAGCCTGCGACGAGATAGATCGGCTTGCGATGGCGGAGCCCCTGGGCGTAGTTGGCCGCGAAGAGTTGGGGCAGCAACCAGCCGAAGCGGGCGAGGGACTCTGCGGCTCCCACGGCAAAGCTGGAGGGCGTCACGCGGCTGAGAAATGCAGGGACGACCGTCCTGGTATCGGCGAATGCGGCCCCGCACTCGAACAGGGCGCCGCTCAGGGCGGCCCAAAAGAAATTCCGGCGGAGGTCGTGCCTGATGGGCGCGGAGGCCACCCGTTGTCACCGCGCCGACGGACTCGCGAGGGAGGAGATGCTGCCGGTGGGGGCAGGGAGGCCAAGAAACGCTGGCTCCGCGCCCAGACAGGCGCAGTACCCCTGTCGGTGGTCGGTCAGCGGGCGGCGCGCGAGCTGCTGGCGGCGGCTCTCAAGCTCCCGCTTGAGCCACCGGAGCGCGCGGATTTGTGCCACCGTTTGCTCGATGCGCTTGTCCAGAAGCGTCAGCAGCTTCGGCCGGGTCATTGAGCAGGCCTGCTCCCGGGTGGCGACCATCAGCTCGTGGATCTGGTCCAGGGGCAGGCCTAGGGCCTTGGCTTCTCGAATGAACTGGAGCCGGTGAAGGTCGATCTCCGTGTACAGGCGGTACCCTCCGGGGCTCCGGCCCGAGACGGGCAGCAGGCCCCGGCGCTCGTAAAACCGAAGTGTCTTGATGGTGAACCCGGAGCGTCGTGCAGCCTCCCCGATCGTGATTGGCCCGGCCTGCGAAGACCTGTGGCGGCCCCCACGGCGTGGCGTCTGAAGATCCAGAGCCGCCCCTGCGAGGACCGGTGCCGCAGTGTGAGCTGGCCTGGCCCGGGCGGCGAGGCCACTTCTGCGGAGTGTTCGGCGTCTTTGGGTTAACATGCTACCTCCATTTTAAAGTCTCCTCTATGGGGGAGAGTCAAGCGGGGCGGTCAGGAGTCGGGCCTGACCCTTTTCTCGGCCCGTGTTAACTTGTGCCTGCGGGCGAGGGCGTGGTAAAAAGCCGGGGGCAGTTCGTCTCGTGCTTCTTCGCTGCAGGAGTTCACGAAACGGGGCCATGACATTATGAAGGATCGTGTGGCGCTGTCGGTAATTGGCCTGACCTCGTCCATGGTCGTTGTGGCAGTGGGGGTTCTGCTGTTGGGCCGTCAGCCGCAGATCGACGCCGCGCCCGACCTCTCGGCCTTGCCGGCCGTCAATGCCTCGCTCAATGGGACCGCCGCCGCGCTTCTCACAGCCGGTTATCTCTTCATTCGCCGGAGGAAGGTGACGGCTCACAAGACCTGCATGTTGACCGCCTTCGGCGTCTCCGTTCTTTTCCTGGTCTCGTACGTCATCTACCACTACCAGGTCGGCTCGAAGCCCTTCGAGGGACAAGGATGGATTCGGGGAGTCTACTTCACGCTTCTGATCTCGCACATCACCCTCGCTGCCCTGATCGTTCCACTGGCCCTGACCACGACCTATCGCGCGTGGCGAGGGCAGTTTGCTCAACACATGAGCATCGCTCGCTGGACCCTTCCGGTGTGGCTGTACGTGTCGGTAACCGGGGTCGTTGTGTACTGGATGTTGTATCATCTCGCGCCCCAGCCGTGACTCTGGAGCACCTCCCTTTCTCACCCGTCACGCACTCCACGTCTCACTTCCCACTGACGGTGATCTGCTGTTCCCACGTCGCATAGAGGACTCCGAGAGGGGAGACGAGTTCGATGCGGAGCGCGTGCTCCCCGCGAGCGGCGGGCCACTCATGGATGACGATGGACGATCTCCACCTCGTCTCCTGGGACAGGCGAGGCGGGGGACAGTCTTCCAACCAACAGGAAAGGATTCTCTCGGGGATCGACCTCGCGCTCCTCGGCCCCGGGCGCCATCTGGGCCGAGACGGGACCGGCCCCCCAGATCATGCCGAGTAGCGGTAGGAGGAGTGCCGCACGTGTCCTGGGGGACACTATCTCGCCGATCCCTTTAACGCGACTCCACACACACGAGGACGGGAAAGCTGAAGTCGCTCACCACCAGCACAGGCTTGATCGTCAACAGGACCTCTTCGGTGGGCGGAAAGCGCAGGATCTTTGCCTGGGGCCGCACCTCGCGGACGACGCGGGCGCGATCCCAGAGCTGCTGCGGGAAGCCGAAGGTGGACACCGAAATCGCAACGGGCCCTCGCGCGGCGGTCTTGATGGTCAGGCGCGTCTCTGCGGGCAGGGGCATTTTCCTCCCCTCGTAGAGAGGCCAGGGGCAGAGGAGCCCCGCGTCGTCCTGCCATCGTATCTCGGTCTCGAGCTCGCTCGTTCCCAGCGGAAGGTTCAGGTTCATCACCTTCCCCCTGGCTCGTAGGCGGCGTGAACCCAGATCTGCCGGGGAGGCTCCTGCTCGATGGCGAACAGCGCCTCCGACGATCCTTCGGTGGTGATCTCCTGGCGTGCGAAGAACCTCTCCGGCGCCGCCCTGCCGTCTGGCGGGGAGCACCACTGCGAGTAAGCCCGACGCTGATCTCACGCTCTTCACAAGCTCCTCCCTCGCCCCTCGCTCGCTCTTCCCGGAGCCCGAGGGGCCGCAGCGTCCGCGGCCCCAAGCCCCGGACTTTGAGGAGTGTTCGCTCCTGCCTCAGCCATTGGATCGGTCCGGCGGCTCCACCTCTCCAGCCAGGACCGGCTTCGGCGCCTCTGTTTCCCGTTCGTTGATTGTGACCTTCACTGCCATTTCCGGCTTGACGCGGATCTGATGCAGCCCTCCGCAGCCGCATCCGCACTCGCCTGTTCCGCAGCTCATGTCGCATCACCTCCTCTCGCTCTGGACTCTACGACGTCCCCTTAAGGGGAGAGTCAAGCACAAATTCCCCCAAGATTTTTCGGTTGACATTCCACCGCAGTGGAAGGTCTACCGTAACTCTCAAGGAGGGCACATGTCAGCGGGCAGACTCAAGATCGGCGAGCTGGCAACCCGGGCCGGGGTGGGGGCCAAGGCCATTCGGTTCTATGAACGCGCCGGGGTTCTCCCACCGCCGGCGCGGGGGGCTAATGGCTACCGCCTCTACGCCAGGGACGCCGTGGACATGCTGCGATTCGTCAAGCAGGCGCAGGGGCTGGGCCTGACCTTAGCGGAGATCAAGGAGATCCTGGCGATCCGGCAGGGAGGCCGGCCTCCGTGCCGGCATGTCTATCAACTCTTGCGGGAGAAGGCCGCCGAGCTGGACCGAAAGCTCATGGATCTCACCGCGCTTCGCCGGTGCATCCGGCAGAGCCTGGCGGCATGGGAGCGGCGGTCGGGCACGGAGGCTGCCGTGTGTCCTCATATCGAGTGGGCGGCGACCCCGAGCCGGCGGGAGGCTCGGAGGAATTGACGGTGTCGGTCGAGAGGCTCCAGGTGAAGATCGGCGGGATGGCCTGCTCCTTCTGCACGGAGACGATCAAGAAGGGGCTGGGCCGGATGGAGGGGGTTTCAGAGGTCAGCGTGAGCCTGGCCCATGAGGAGGCCCTGGTGCTCTACGACCCGCAACGCGTGAGCGCCACCACCCTCACGGACACTCTCCGGAGCCTCGGCTACACCGTGCAGGATCCGAAAAAGGTCCGGACTTTCGAGGAGGAGGAGGCTGAGCTCCGACGGGAGCGTCGTCGTCTGGTCATTGCGGAGGCGTTCAGCGCTGCAGTCCTCGTCCCGATGCTTCTCATGTGGCTCGGCCGCCCTCAGCCTTGGGGACCCTGGGTGACGGCTGCTCTCGCTGCCGGCGTCTTCGGGCCTGGCTTCTACATCCTCAAGATGGCCTGGGCCTCGGTCCGCCGCGGGATCCTGAACCAGCATGTCCTCATGGAGGTTGCCGCCTTTGGTGGGCTCGTCGGCGGGGTTGTCGGGCTGTTCCTCCCCCAGTTCCGGCCGGTGGAATTCTTCGGCGTGACGGTGTTCGTGACCGCCTACCACAT
>JBHIAB010000031.1:0-20649 GCA_046758385.1 Methylomirabilia bacterium
AAGTGCAGATACGTGAAGTCGTCCAGGTCGGCTCGGGTGCACCCCCGTTCCAGATGGAGCGTGTCCGACATGATCCCGTAGAGGAGCGCCGTGGCCAGTCGCTGGGTGATCTTGACCTCGGCCGCGCGCAGGTAGTCGGTGAGGATGGTGGAGGTCGCGCCGTAGGAGGGGCGGATGTCCTTGATGAACGCCCGCACGTTGCGGCCTTCGGGGTGGTGATCAACGACCAAGTCCACCGCCTGGAAGCGCTGCTCGAAGAGCGCAGGCTGGGCATCCACCATGGCCACGCGATCGTAGGAGCCGAGAGTCGGCGCGTGAATCTCCTCCACGTCGATCTCCAGGATTCGGCACATGGCGCGGTTCTCAGGCCGGGTGACGCTGCCGAAGGTGGCGATGGGCGCCGAGGCCTTGTTGCGGCCCAGCAGGGTGCGGAGAGCGAGGGCGGAGGCGATGGCGTCGGGGTCAGGGTCGTCCTGCATCATGATGAGGACGCGCTCGGCCGCCGCGAAGTGGGTGCGGATCCGCTCCACGCGGCCACGGAGCTGGGCTCGCTCGATGGCGGGTTGGATGAGCCGCTCGGTGAAGGCCGAAAGGGGGAGCGTGACGACGCCCGAGGAGTTGTCGGCCGGGGGCTCTTGGTTCTCCTTGATCACGACCAGGGGGGCGCGGGGCACGGCAGCCCGAAGTGCCGCGAGCATTCTGTCCACCCGATCTCTCGGGGCCGTCAGGAGGGCGGACTCGGTCCCGGTTCGAAAGGCCCGGCGATAAGTGGCCGGGTCCTCCAGGTCCCCTGAAATGACCGGCTCCCCCCGACGCGCGATCCGGGCGCGGACGGCTGGGTCCCTGACGACGTAGAGGGGGGGCTCGCCGGGGAACGGCGTGCCTCGGAAGAGCTGGAAGAGGAAATCGTCGGGACAGATCAGTAGGGATCGCATCGTCCGCTCCTGCCCGTGACCCTGAGGACCGTCTCGGCGATCTGCCGAGCGCTGATCCCGTATCGGTCCAGCAGTGCCTGCGGCCCCCCGCTCCGGGGCAGTTCTCGGACGGCGAGCTTGAACACCCGGACCCCTTCGGGGGCTACGGCTTCCAGGACAGCATCGCCGAGCCCGCCTTCGGCGTAGTGGTCCTCCACGGTGATGAGACGGCCCCGCGAGGCGTGCGCCGCCGCCAGGACGCCTTCTCGGTCGAGGGGTTTGACCGAGTAGAGATCAATGACGCGAATCGCAATCCCCCGCTGACCGAGCTCAGCCCAGGCCTTGAGCGCCTCGTGAAGCGTCACACCCGCGCCCACCACCGTGACTTGATCCGCCTCGGTCGCCCGAAGCACCTTCGTCCCTCCGATGGCGAAGGACTCGTCGGACCGGTAGATCACCGGTGTCTTCGGGCGCGCGGTTCGGATGTACACGATTCCGGAATGTCCTGCGGCCAGCTCGACCGACCGCTCGGCCGCGACTGCGTCAGCGGGATAGAGAATGGTCGAGCCTGGCACGGTCCGAAACATCGCGAGGTCCTCGAGCCCCATCTGGGAGGGCCCGTCCTCCCCGATGCTGACCCCGCAATGCGACCCGCAGAATTTCAGGCTTGCCCGAGAGATGGCGGCCATTCGGATCTGGTCGAAGGCCCGGGTGAGAAAGCACGCAAACGACGACACGAAGGGGATCTTTCCGCACGCGCCGAGGCCGGCGCCCGCAGCGACCATGTTCTGCTCGGCGATGAATCCTTCGATGTACTGATCCGGACACGCTTCCTTGAACCGCTCCGCAAAGGTGGAGTTCTTGACATCGCCATCGATGGCCACGATCGCCGGGTTCAGCTTGCCGAGCTTGGCCAGGCCTGTTCCGTAGGCTTCTCGCGTGGCAATCATCTCCCCGACCGCGTAGCTCGGGACGGGTAGCGGGAGGAGCATGGGGGGGGCCACGGGCGGGGGAGCCGGGGGCTTGGGCGTGCGGACAGGCGGTAACTTGCCGCCCTGGAGCTGGCGCTCGAGGTGGGCGATGGCCCGCGTCGCTTGATCCTCCTTCAACGGCTTGCCGTGCCACCCGCCCTGGTCCTCGATCTCCGGAATGCCTTTCGCCTTGATGGTCCGGGCCAGCACAGCCACCGGCCGCCCGGAGGGCCGTTTCGCGCGGCGCAAGGTCTTCACCACCTGGCCCATGTCATGGCCGTCGACGAGGAGCGTCCGCCAGCCGAATGCTTCGAATCGCTTCCGGTATGAGGGGAGATCGTGCTCGAGCATGGTGGGCTGCGACTGACCGAGGCGGTTGATGTCCACGATGGCCACCAGGTTGTCGAGCTTGTAGTAGCCCGCGATCTCCGCCGCTTCCCAGACGCTGCCCTCCGCGCACTCCCCGTCCCCGAGCAGGACAAACACCGTGCGGGGCAGGCCGTCGAGCTTGCCCGCTAGGGCCATCCCCACCCCGTTGCTGAGCCCCTGGCCCAGCGAGCCGGTGGCAACGTCGACAAACGGCAGGCGGGGCGTGGGATGGCCCTCGAGGTCACTGTCGATTCGGCGGAGGGTCAGGAGGGCGTCGGGGGAGATGCGGCTGGCTTCGGTCCACGCAGCGTACAACACCGGCGCGGCGTGCCCTTTGCTCAGGATAAAGCGGTCGCTGTCCGGGGCGGCCGGGCGGTCGGGCCTGATGCGCATGACGTCGAAGAAGAGCGCGGCCATGACATCGGCCGCCGAGCAGCAGCTGGTTGGATGTCCGCTCCCGGCGGCCGTGGTGGCCCGGATCGAATGGATCCGGAGCCGCGTGGCGCGGTCTTGAAGGCCGATGACATGCGCCTGGACCCCCATACCTCCTCCTCGGTGCTTCCCTTCTCAAGGACGGTGACTTGTTTCTCCGGGGGTCCCACAATTTCCCTCCACCCGTGGGGGGAGGAACAGGGGGAGGGGGCGCGCCTGCTTAACACACGGACCCTCACCCCGGCTCTCTCTCCCTGGAAGGGAGAGGGACCCCCGGGGGGCGTCATCGTCCTTGCGAAACGACGCACTTGGTTAAGGTTGAATTTTCTTTCCTCGAAGGTACTGACAGGTGACTTGCCTCAACAACTCTATGTTAAGATAAAGGTTAGGATGATGGTAACAGACATTCTTGGCCTCGCCTAGCGAGAGCGGAGCATGCCAAGACGCGTCATCGACCTCCCCGACTCCGTGGAGTTCCTCTCGATCCTCGACGCCAAGGGCAACGTGGACCATGCCCTTGAGCCAGCGATCCCTGACGACGACCTCAAGCGCCTCTACCGGACCATGCTGCTGGCGCGGCGCTTCGACGAGCGCTTGCTTCGCCTGCAGCGCCAGGGTCGGATCGGCACCTTCGGACCCATTGTCGGGCATGAGGCGATCTCGATCGGCAGCGTCTATGCGCTCCGGTCCACCGACTGGGTCGTCCCTTACTATCGCGAGTGGCCGGGTCTGTGGTTGCTCGGGTGGGCTCCCGAGGACTTCATCCTTTACTACGCGGGGTACGCCGAAGGGATGCGGGTCCCCGAGGGCATCCGCGCGCTTCCCCACTACATTCCCATTGCCAGCCAGATCCCCCACGCCGTCGGCCTGGCTTACGCCGCCCGTTACAAGGGCGAGGACAGCGTGGTCCTCACCTTTTTCGGGGATGGAGCGACTTCCCACGGCGACTTCCACGAAGGGATGAATTTCGCCGGGGTCTGGCAGGTTCCGGTCATCTTCTGCTGCGAGAACAACCAGTGGGCGATTTCCCTTCCCGTAAGAAAGCAGACGCAGTCGAAGACCCTCGCCCAGAAGGCGATCGCGTATGGCTTCCCGGGAGTCCAGGTGGACGGCAACGACATCCTGGCGGTCTACGTCGCGACCCGTGAGGCGATCGAGCGCGCGCGGGCTGGACAGGGGCCCACGCTGATCGAGTGCCTCACCTACCGCCTCGGGGCCCACACCACCGCCGACGACCCGACCAAGTACCGGAGCGAGGAGGAGGTCAAGGCCTGGCAGAAGAAGGACCCGCTCATCCGCTTCCGCAAGTATATGGAGGCCAAAGGCCTCCTGGACCAGGCCGCACACGCCGCCCTGGAGGATGAACTGACTGAGGAGATCCGGTCGGCCGTTGAGCGGGCCGAAGCGCGCATGGACGGCGACCTCCGGGAGGTCTTCACTCACGTGTACGCCGAGTTGCCGGCCGAGCTCGAGGAGCAGCGGGAGGAGCTGATCCGCTATCTCTCCGAGTCTCCCGGTCGGCCAGAGAGGTAGAGGGAGCGTACCATGACCAAGCTGACGATGGTGAAGGCGATCAACCTGGCCCTGCACCAGGAGATGGAGCGGGACGACGACGTCCTGGTTCTCGGCGAGGACGTCGGAGTCGACGAGGGAGTCTTCCGCGTCACCGAGGGGCTCCTCACGAAGTTCGGCGAGCAGCGGGTGGTTGACACCCCGCTGGCGGAGGGGGCCATCATCGGGAGCGCGATCGGCATGGCTCTCTACGGCCTCAAGCCGGTCGCCGAGATCCAGTTCTCCGGGTTTTCCTTCCAGGCGTTTCACCAGATCGAGAACCACGCTGCCCGCTACCGCCAGCGGACGCAGGGGCGCTACCACTGCCAGCTCGTGATCCGGATGCCCTATGGTGGCGGCATCCGGGCCCTCGAGTTCCACTCCGAGAGCGAGGAAGCCTACTTTGCCCACCTCCCGGGCATAAAGATCGTCATCCCCTCGGGGCCGCGGTCCGCCCGCGCATTGCTCGTCAGCGCGATCCGAGATCCTGATCCTGTCGTCTTCTTCGAGCCCAAAGCGCTCTACCACGCTTTCAAGGAGGAGGTGCCCGAAGAGGTGGAGACACTCCCGATTGGCCAGGCCCGGGTGGCCAGAGAGGGGAATGATCTCACACTCATAGCCTACGGCGCCATGCTCCGCTATGCCCAGGAGGCGGCAGAGAAGCTCAAGGCGGAAGATGGGGTGGAGACCGATGTGATCGACCTCCTCTCGGTCTCCCCGATGGACACCGAGACGGTGGCGGCTTCTGTGCGAAAGACCGGCCGGGTCGTGGTCGCCCACGAGGCCCAGCGGACCTGCGGGGTGGGGGCTGAGCTGGCCGCGCGCATTGTTGAGAAGGCCTTCCTGTCTCTGGAGGCGCCGATTCGCCGCGTCACAGCCTTCGACGTCGCCTACCCTGGCTTCGCTCGCGAGAAGAGCTGGTTCCCCGACGCCGACCGGATCGTGTGGGCTGCCCGCGACACCCTGAAGTTCTAGTGGGCAAACAGTTCAAGCTTCCAGACCTGGGCGAAGGGCTTACCGAAGCAGAGATCGTTCGGATTCTCGTCTCCGAGGGAGAGGACGTGAAGGAGGACCAGGTCCTCCTCCTCGTGGAGACGGAGAAGGCCCAGGTCGAGCTTCCCTCCCCCTATGGCGGGCGCGTGAGCCAGATCCATGTCCAGCCCGGGGAGCGGGTCAAGGTGGGGACCGTGCTCTTCACCTTCGACGAGGTCGGCAAAGCGGCCGCGCCCAGGCCCAAGCCGGCACCGGTACCCACGGCTCCGCCGAGGGTCGAGCCCGCAGCGCGGTGCCCCGGCGCGCCAGCGCCGGCCACCCCGGTCACGCGGCGTCTCGCTCGTGAGCTCGGCGTTGACCTGGCTCGGGTCAACGGGACCGGGCCTGGCGGACGGATTACCGATGAAGACGTGCGGGCCGCCGCGGGGATCGCGGCGGCTGCCGCCGAGGCTCCTGCCCCTGCTCGCCCTGAAGCTCCACCCGAGGCCCTGGAGGCGTTTCCGCTTCGGCTGCCGCTCCCGCCTCTCCCGCGCTTCGAGCAGTGGGGACCGGTCGAGCGTGAGGCGCTCCGGGCGGTCCGGCGGCGGAGCGCCGAGCACATGGCCCTCGCCTGGGCCCTGATCCCTCATGTCACCCACTTCGATCAGGCTGACCTCACCGACCTCGAAGCCTTCCGCCGCCGCCACCAGCGGCTTGCTCAGACGTGGGGTGCCGATCTCACGTTGACGCTGTTCCTGGTGAAGGCAGCCGCCGTGGCACTCCAGGCCTACCCCCGTCTCAACGCGAGCCTCGACCACGAGCGCGGCGAGCTGATCCTCAAGCGCTATTACCATATCGGTGTCGCGGTGGAGACCGAGCGAGGGCTGATCGTGCCGGTCATCCGCGATGTGGACAGGAAGCGCATCAAGGAGCTGGCGGTGGAGCTGACCGATCTGGTGACGCGCACCCGCGAGGGGAGCGTCACGGTGGAAGAGCTCCGGGGCGGCACCTTCACCGTCACCAACGTGGGTGTCTCAGGGGGGATCGGCGCCACGCCCATCATCAACTATCCCGAGGTGGTGATTCTGGGTGTCGGTCGGGCCCAGGAGCAACCGGTCGTGCGGGAAGGCCAGATCGTGGCCCGTCTGATGCTTCCGCTCTGCCTCTCCTTCGACCATCGCGCCCTCGACGGGGCCGATGCGGCTCGCTTCGTTCGCGCCCTGGTGCAGATCCTGGAGGATCCGGGGCGTCTCCTCCTGGAGGCTTGAGGCATGGTTGTCGGCGATCTTCCCCGGGAGGCCGAACTGGTGGTGATCGGCGGCGGCCCCGGCGGGTACGCCGCGGCGTTCAGGGCTGCCGACTTGGGGATGGAGACGGTCCTGGTGAACGAGACGGCGGAGCTTGGGGGCGAGTGCCTCCACGCGGGGTGCATCCCCTCCAAGGCCCTTCTGGGTATCGCCGAGCTGATCGCGGAAGCCTCCCACGCCCGCGCTGCGGGGGTCGAGTTTGGTCAGCCCACGATCGTTCCTAAGCGCCTCCATGCCTGGACCCGTGCCTCCATCGAGCGCCTCGCGAAGGGCCTCGGTGCCCTGGCTCGCGATCGGGGTGTAGAGGTGATTCAGGGTCGGGCGCGCTTTGAAGACTCCCGCATCCTCGTGATCGAGGGGGAGCCACCGGCTCGCATCCGCTTCCATCACGCCGTGCTCGCCACGGGCTCGCACCCCGCGACACTCCCCGGGCTCGATCCCGACGCACCCTGGGTGTGGGACTCGCGCAGGGCACTGGCCCTGGAGACGGTTCCTCCGCGCCTCCTCGTGGTGGGTGGCGGGTACATCGGCCTGGAGCTCGGATCCATCTACTCGGCGCTGGGGAGCGAAGTGACGGTGGTGGAGCTGACCGAGGGGCTCATGCCCGGCGTGGACCACGACCTCGTCAACGTCCTCGCGCGCCGGCTTGCCGGCCAGTTCAAAGCGATACATCTAAAGACGAAGCTGGTTGAGGCGCGCGAGGCCGGCTCGAGCGTGGAGGTGGTGCTGCAAGAGGAAGGGGCCCCGAGCCGGCAGGAGTTTGACCGGGTGCTGGTGGCGGTGGGTCGCCGTCCCAACTCCGCTGATCTCGGCCTGCAGCGGACGGCGGTCGAGCTCACCCCGCAGGGCGTTGTTCTCGTCGATGCCCAGCGGCGCACCACCGACTCACACATCTACGCCGTTGGTGATGTGGCCGGCGAGCCTATGCTGGCCCACAAGGCCATCGCCGAGGGGAAAGCGGCTGCGGAGGCCATCGCGGGACACCCGGCGGCCTTCGAGCCCCAAGCGATCCCCGCGGTGGTCTTCACCGACCCCGAGGTGGCCTGGTGCGGGCTGACCGAGGAGGGGGCTCGGGCTCAGGGGATCAAGGTCAAAGCGGTGACGATGCCTTGGTCGGCCTCAGGCAGGGCCGTGGCGATGGGACGAACAGACGGGCTTACCAAGCTCATCTTCGACCCTGCGAGCAGCCGGCTCCTCGGAGTGGGCATCGTGGGCCGCAACGCGGGGGAGCTGATCGCCGAAGGCGCTCTCGCCGTGGAGATGGCCGCCCTCGCCGAAGATCTCGCTGGGACCATTCACACCCACCCGACCCTCTCCGAGACGCTGGGTGAGGCCGCCGAGCTCTTCCTCGGCCGCCCGACTCACCTCCCCCGCCCCCGCCGCTAGTTTTGCCTTACCCCAATTTCCCTCTTTCCCAAGGGGGAGGGGGAAGTAAGAGGGGATTAGGAGCGGTAGCGGGCTCGAGCCAGTTCGACGATCTCCAGGATCGTCTGGGGGTGACTGCGGCCCGCGGCCCGCGCGCCTTTGATGAACTCAGCCGTGGAGTGGAGGTAGGGGTTCGGGTTGGCTTCGATCAGGTACACGGTGTTGTCCGGGGTGATCCGGAAGTCGAAGCGGGTGTAGTCGCGGAGCTGAAGCACCTGGAAACTCGTGAGCGCCGCCTCCTGCACCTCTGAGACGACCTCGGCGGGCAGGTCGTCGGGGATGCGGAAGCGGCTGCCCCGGAAGGCGCGTGTCCCCTCCTGCCACTTCACCTCCGCGCCGGCGATCCGCGGCGTGCCTTTCGGCAGATGGGAGAGGTCGAGCTCGACGGGAGGGAAGGCCTCGGGCCGATCGTTGCCGAGCACCCCAACATAGATCTCCCGCCCTTCGATGTACTGCTCGATGAGCACGGGGTGGTTGAAGTCTGCATGGATCTCATCGATTCGTTCCATCAGCTCCTTGATGCTGCTGACCAAGGCGCTGAAGTCGATGCCAATCGAGCCGTCTTCGCGCACCGGCTTGACGATGACCGGGAAATCGATGTCGTGGGCCCAGTCCAGGCGACCTCGGAAGACTGTGGCGAACCTCGGGGTCCGCACGTGGTGGAATGCGAGCACTTTCTTGGTCACCGCCTTGTCCATGGCGAGCGCGAGCCCGCGTGGACCTGAGCCTGTGTAGCGGAGGCCGAGCAGGTCGTAGTAGGCGGCGACATGAGGCTCCTTGGTGTTGTCGCCGCCAAAGGCCTCCACCAGGTTGAAGATCAGGTCAGCCTCCACATGGACCAGCTTCTTGAGGCATTCCTGCGTTCCGTTCACGACGATGGAGAACGTCTTGTGACCGGCGCGGTCGAGCACCGCGGCGATCTGCTGGACATCGCTCTTCCGCTGCGGTGTCCGGACGTCGGGTGGCGTTTCCCAGGCGTCGTCAGGTCCGTGAGCGATCCCGATTTGAAGCGTCGCCATCGACTTCCTTGGGCTTGCGGACGGGCCCGAGTGGGCGGGATCCGGCTAGAAGTTGCCGCCCCCTGGGGACAAAGCGTCCCCGGGTGAGGTAGTTCATGCTGAGGGTGGTTGCGTAGGTTGTCAGTTCGACCAGGGCGGTGGATTCGGTCCTTGTGTCGACGTAGAGCTGCAGGCGTTCAGCCGCCTCCTGGATGCTATCCACGAGCGCCCGGACCACACTGCGGCGGACCCCTGTCCAGTACTCGATCTTGTTGATCATCGCGGTTCGCTGCTCGTAAATCAGCTCCCAGGCCGGCCTGATCCCGCTCTTCCGACGCCCTTTACGCACGAAGAAGTCCGGCAGGTCGTTCTCCAGGGCCACCTCCACGGGCGCCGTCTCCGGCTGATTGGCCCGGAAGAACTCCTCCACGGTCATGTCCATCTCCTCTACCGTGATATCCGTGGAGGCCAGGCGGACCGGCGGCTCACTGTCGCCCAGCACCCGGGCCACCCGGCCGACATATCGCAGCTTTCGCATGGCAGGCCACCCCCGGTATCGCGCCCGCCAGCGGGAGCGGGGGCTCAGCCAGACGGCGAAGGTTTCGGCGAAGTCCTCGTCCGGATGCTTCTGCGCATACCACCCCTCGATGTGACGCACGAAGTTCCGGTCGAAGGGGACCGGCCGATACCGCTCACGATACGGGCGGTTGAAGGGGCCGAAGATCTCCCGCCACTCGGCAGTCTCGTAAAGCTTGTAGGCGTAGTTGAAGGCGTGTCCGGCTTCGTGGCGGAGGTACATGCGGATCTTCCCCGCGTCCTCCACCTCGTCCATCTCCTTTTCGAGCCGGATCAGCTTGGCGTCGGCAAGGTAGAGGGGAATCCCGATGATCGGCTCTCCGGAGGGGCAGCCCCACTCGTCGGTGAGGTAGCACGGTGGGCGAAAGTGTTTCAGCCCCTTTCGTTCCAGCTCCCGGTAGAGCTTCTTGACGTAGCGCTCCACGGGGGAGCCCTCAAGCTTCAAGCCAAGCTGGCTGATGCGCTGGGGGAGCAACGCCCGGAGGTCGGGCAGCGTCGTCTCGAAGCCTCGCATGGTCGTTTTTATTTTACCTCTTTCCGGCGATCTTGTTGAAATGTTTACGATCGGTAATGAGCGATCGCAGTCACTGGCCTGGCTCCCTGCGTGACGGCATCGAGTTCTACCGAGGCGCTTCGCCTTGACAGCTCTCGGGTGAGGCCCATATAGTCTGGGCAGCGTTTTCCATGACGCCGAACGAACCTCGTCGACGCGAGAGCAGTCCTGAGCGGGGGAGGCTCAAGCCTTTCTTCGTGATGTTCTCCGGATTGTTTGCCTTCTGGCTGGTTCTCTCCGGGCATTATGACGTACAGCACGTGGGCTTCGGAGTCCTCTGCGCCGCGCTCGTGGCGCTTCTGACCCGCGATCTGGAGCGCATCGGAACCCGCGTCGACCCCCGAGGGGAGCTCTCGCCGACTTTCACCTTCTCGCTTCCGTGGCCGCGCTTTCTCGCCTACCTCCCCTGGCTTCTCGGCCAGATCATCATCGCCAACCTGCAGATCGCCTACGTCATCCTGCACCCCCGGCTGCCGATCGCTCCGGAGGTGGTCCGATTCCCGACCGCGCTTCGGGGGGACCTCGCGCAGACCGCGCTGGGCAACTCCATCACGCTGACGCCGGGCACCCTCACGCTCGATGTGGGCGGTGACGAATTCGTGGTGCACGCGCTGACCCACGAGGCCGCCCGGCAGGTGTTGAGCCGGACGATGGAGCGACGGGTGGCGCGGGCCTTCGGTCAGGCGTGAGGGTCGTCCGCATCACCGAGGAGGGCGGCCCATGGACCTGACCTCGGTCTTTGTCGCTGCGGCGGCATGCTTGACCGTGTTGGCGCTCGCGTTTCTCTACCGGCTCACAACGGGGCCCACGATCTTCGACCGGATCCTCGGGCTCAGCGGGTTCGGCACCATGACAACGATGACTCTCGTCCTTGTCGGGTCCGTTTACGGGCGGCTCGACATGTTCGTCGACATCGCGCTCGGATACGCCGTGCTCAACTTCGTCGGGGTGTTGGCTGCGGCCCGGTACTTCGAACGGACGGCGGGGAGATGAGCCTGTGGCGGTCTTGATCGTCCTGCTTCTGGCGGCGGGCCTCTTCTTCCACGCGGTCGCCAGCCTTGGGGTGCTCCGGCTTCCAGACTTCTACGCGCGCCTGCACGCGATGAGCAAGGCCGAGACTCTCGGCGTGCTCCTCACGCTGGGTGGCGTCGCCCTCTGGCAGGGCCTGGAGCTCGCCACCCTCAAGGTTCTGTTCGTGGCCCTCTTTTTCTTTCTGACCAATCCCACCGCCAGCCATGCCATCGCCCGGGCCGCCCTGCGCACGGGTCACCGGCCTCTGACCGGAGCGGCTCGGGAGTCGACATGAGCGCGCTCCTGATCGATCTCTTCCTGGTCCTGCTGATCATCCTGGCAGTGGCTGCGGTCAGGACGAAGGACCTCCTGGGAGCGGTGCTGATATTCTCGGCCTACGGGCTGGTCCTGGCGCTGATCTGGGCGGGGATGGGGGCCGTCGATGTCGCCTTCACCGAGGCGGTGGTCGGGGCCGGCGCCTCGGTGGTGTTTGCGATCACGACGCTGCTCCGAACCTCGCGTACTGAACAGGGCCGAGCCCATCGGGGCCGGGCCGTGGGCGGTCTCGCGGCGGTCCTGTTCCTGGGGAGTCTTCTGCTCCTCGGCACCCATGAGTTCCCCGCGTGGAGCGACCCGACCTCGCCGGCGAGCCTCCACGTTTCCCCCCGTTACCTGAGTCAGGGCTACGAAGAGACCGGGGCTCCGAACATCGTGACGGCGGTGCTCGCAGACTACCGGGGATACGACACCCTGATCGAGACGGTGGTCATCTTCACGGCGGGCCTGGCCTGCTGGCTGCTCCTCGTTCGGCGCGAACCGTGATTCAGGGGCACGACAGCGTCATTGTCCGGACGCTCATCCGAGTGCTGGTCCCTCCGGTCCAGCTCTTTGCTTTCTATGTGCTGATCCATGGCCACGGGAGCCCTGGGGGAGGATTCCAGGGCGGCGTCGTCCTGGCGGCCACCTACATCCTGATCGCGCTGGCCCTCGGCCGGGCCGAGCTGGACCGTCGGGTCCCGGAGGAGCGCCTGCTGGTGCTGGGCGCGATCGGGGTGTTGATCTTCGCGCTGACGGGCCTGCTCGGGGTGCTCTCGGGTGGCGCCCTGTTCGACTATCAGGTTCTCCCGTTTCCTGGCCTTCAGGGCGCCGAGCTCAGAGCCCTCGGCATCCTGCTCATCGAGATCGGCGTGTTCCTCGGGGTGGCGAGCGTGCTGACGCTGATCTTCTGCCGGCTCGCCAAGATGGGAGAAGGCGAAGGGGAGGCAGAGTGACGGATCTGCTTGCCTACGCGGCCGCCCGCTACAACTACTGGATCTACATTGCGCTGATGATGATCGGCTTCTACGCGATGGTCGCTCACGGCAACCTGTTCAAGAAGGTCATCGGGATGAATATTTTTCAGACGGCCATCATCCTGTTCTTCCTCTCCACCAGCGCCAAGCGGGGGGGCACCTTGCCCATCATCTCCCACGAGGCGCTCGAGGCCGGTGTGGCGCCGGCCCACTTCATGAATCCGCTCCCCCACGCGCTCATGCTCACGGCGATCGTGGTGATGGTCGCTACCTTGGGCGTAGCCCTGGCAGTGCTCGTGAGGATCTACCGAGCGTTTGGCTCGTTTGAAGAGGACGTGGTTGTGGACCGGTCCTGATGCTTCGCGATCACCTCCCCGCCCTCCTCGCTGTTCTGCCCCTCATCGCTGCCCTCCTCCTTCCCGTAGTGGGCGCGGTTCGCCGCGGGCTGGTCTATCCGCTGGCGGTCGGAGCCGGGGCGGCCACCGCGGCGCTGGCTGTCCTAGCCCTGCGACGCGTCCTCGCGGAGGGGATCCTCCGATACCACGTCGGCGGCTGGGAGCCGCCGTGGGGGATCGAGTTGGTGCTCGATCACCTGAGCGCCTTTACCGCCATGGTGGTCTCCGGGGTGGCAACGCTGGCCCTCCTCTACGCCGGTCCGCGGGATGCTCGCGAGGTGAGGGGCAGGGAGGTGCCGTTCTTCGCCCTGGCGCTTCTCTTCCTGGCCAGCCTGATGGGGATCATCGTCACCGGAGACCTCTTCAACCTCTTCGTCTTTCTCGAGGTGGCCTCGCTCGCCAGCTATGGGCTCGTGGCGCTCGGAGGCGGGCCAGCGCTCCTGGCTTCCTTCCGCTACATCATCCTGGGGACGGTGGGCGCCTCGCTCTATCTCTTGGGAGTCGGCCACCTCTACCTCATGACCGGGACTCTCAACATGGCTGACCTCGCCCGGCGGCTTCCGGAGCTGGCCTCCTCCCGGGTGCTCGGCGTGGCGGTGGCGTTCCTGGTGATCGGGCTGGGAATCAAGATGGCGCTCTTCCCCCTGCACGGCTGGCTCCCCGATGCGTATACCTACGCCCCTCCCGCCGTCGCCGCGCTGCTCGCACCAGTCGGCACCAAGGTGGCGGTTTACGCGCTGGCCCGGATCCTCTTCTTCGTCCTGCGGACTCCTGATGCCTTGGTGCAGGTTCCGTTGATGATGGTGCTCGCGTGGGCTGGCGCCGTCGCGATCGTGGCGGGGGGAGTGATGGCCATCCGCCAGAACGATCTCCGACGTCTTCTGGCCTACTCGAGCGTCAGCCAGATCGGCTACATCGTCCTCGGGATCGGGATGGCGAACCCCGTTGCCCTGGCCGGCGCGTACCTGCACATCCTCAACCACGCGATGATGAAAGGGTGTCTCTTCTTTGCTGCGGGGGCGGCGAGGGTTCGACTCGGAGGCACCGCGCTGTCCGACCTCCGCTGGATGCACCGACGCATGCCGCTGACCACCGCGTGCATGGCCGTGGCGGCCCTGTCGATGATCGGGATCCCGCCGGCGGGCGGGTTCTTCAGCAAGTGGTATCTCCTCATGGGGGCGGTTCAGGGAGGACATCACGTCCTTGCGGCGGTGATCCTGGGCGGGGGACTCCTCGCGGCGGTCTACATGTTTCGAGTGCTGGAGCATGCCTGCCTCGCCGTCCGCACGGCCGACGCTCACGCGTCACCGGCTCACGAGCCGGAACGGTCGGAGGCTTCCCTCGGGATGCTCGTCCCGCTCTTGGCGTTGGGCATCGGCATCCTGGCCGTGGGGATTTGGAGCGAGCCAATCGTGTCGGGAATCCTCTGGTTTGCGGCACGCCCGGGGCTCCGGTAGTCGGCGATGAGTGTCGAGGTCGTCGAGGCGTGGACCCCGGGGCTGGTGTTGCTGCCGTCGCTCTTGGCGGTAGGCCTGATCTTGCTGTCATCCCGTGCCCCCGCGCTCCGCGAGTCGTGGAGCATCCTCGCCTCGGTGGTCCAGGCGGCGCTGGTGTTTTCCATGGTTCCCGGTGCCGTCGGGGGGCTGGAGCTTCAGACGACGCTGATGGAGATCTCCCCGGGAGTCTCCCTGGTGCTGCGGGTGGACGCGTTCGGGATGGTGTTCGCGGCGCTGTCCTCGGGGCTCTGGGTGCTGACGACCATCTACTCCATCGGTTACGTGCGGAGTCTGCACGAGCATGCCCAGACCCGCTACTTTGCCTCCTTCGCGCTCTGTCTCTTCGCCACGATGGGCGTGGCCTTCGCCGGAAACCTGCTGACGTTTTTTCTCTTCTACGAGATCCTGACGATTTCCACCTATCCACTGGTGATCCACAAGGAGACGGAAGAGGCGGTGCGGGCCGGGCGCATGTACCTGGTCTACACGCTGACAGCAGGGGCGGCGCTGCTCGCGGCGGTGGCGTGGACCCAGACCCTGGCCGGGACCCTCGAGTTCCGGCCCGGAGGGATTCTCGGCGACACACTCCCGCCCGGGACCCTGTGGCCGCTCCTGGCGCTTTTCATCCTTGGCGTGGGGGTCAAGGCGGCCCTGATGCCGCTCCACTCCTGGCTCCCGGTGGCGATGATCGCCCCGACGCCGGTCAGCGCTCTGCTGCATGCCGTAGCCGTGGTGAAGGCGGGGGTGTTCGGCGTCGTTCGGGTGGTCGGCTTCGTGGTGGGCCCCGACCTGCTGCGCGAGGCCGGGGCGTGGAGCGCCCTGGCGTGGTTGGCTGCGGCCACCATTGTCGCCGCCTCCCTCTTGGCTCTCGCCCAGGACAATCTCAAGCGCCTCCTGGCCTTCTCCACCGTGAGCCAGCTCTCCTACATCGTGCTCGGGGCGTCCATGGGGACACCGAGCGGACTCACCGGAGGCATCCAGCACATCGTCAACCACGGCTTCATGAAGATCACCCTGTTCTTTTGCGCCGGCGCCATCTACGTGGCCAGTGGGCGCGAGTTCGTGAGCCAGCTCGCCGGGATCGGATGGCGGATGCCCGTAACGATGGGGGTCTTCACTGTGGCTGCCCTGGCAATTTCCGCGGTGCCGCCTGGGAGCGGCTTCCTCTCCAAGTGGTACCTGATCCAGGGAGCGCTGGAGGCCGGGCGGTGGCCCTTCGTGCTGGTGCTCTTGACCAGCTCGCTCCTGAACCTTGCGTACTTCGTGCCGATCATCATCATCGCGTTCTTCCGAGGCTCCAGGGAGACCGAGCAAGTGGCTGAGGCGCCGCTCACCCTGCTCGTCCCGCTGGTCGTGACCGGTGCTGTGAGCTTGCTCCTAGGCGTAGCGCCAAACGCGCCCGTGGCATTCTTCAGCCTGGCGACCCGGGCGGCTCAGGAGATTCTGGGAGTGCCGTGAGATGACGGTGAGACGGCTCGTGTGGATCGCGTTTGTCCTGACCGCGGCGGCGGAGGTGTTCCTCGGCGCCGGTGAGGCCTCACTTCCGTGGTGGCACCGGACGCTGGCGTTTCACGCTGCGTACGGGCTCATCGGTTGTGTCTTGATCGTGGTCGTTTCCAAGGCGCTCGGGAAGTTCTGGCTCCAGCGCCCCGAGGCTCCCGATGATTGAGCTCGCCCACCCAGGAGTGGTTTACCTGATCGGCGCCCTGCTGGTGGCCCTCGCGCCACGGCGTCTGCGAGCGCTCCTGGTCCTGCTCGTTCCGGCGGTGGCTCTCTTCCTCGGTTTGATGCTGCCGGATGGCTACCAGACGGCGGCACGGTTCCTGGGAAGGGAGGTCTCACCCCTCCGGGCCGACCGCTTGAGCCTGGTCTTCGCGACGGTCTTCCTGATCATGGGGGGTCTCGGCAGCGTCTTTCAGTTTCACGTCAAGGCGCGCGGCCCTCACGTGGCGGCGTTCATCTATGTCGGTGGCGCCCTGGGCGTGGTGTTCGCCGGCGATCTATTGACCCTGTTCGTCGCCTGGGAGCTGATGACGGTCTCCTCCGTGTTCCTGATCTTCCAGCGCCGCTCTGCGGAAGCGCTGGCGGCGGGCTTCCGCTACCTGCTGGTCCATGCATTCGGCGGGGCCTCTCTCTTAGCCGGCATCCTGCTCCACGTGACGAGCGGTGGGAGCCTGAGCTTCGAGGCCATGGCGCTGACGGGACCCACCGCCCTGATCCTCCTGGGCTTCGCCGTCAACGCGGCGATCCCGCCGCTCCATGCCTGGCTGACCGATGCCTACCCTCAGGGGACCGTGACCGGGAGCGTGTTCCTCTCTGCGTTCACGACAAAAAGTGCGGTGTACGCGCTGGCGCGCGGGTTCCCCGGCGAGGAGCTCCTGATGTGGGCCGGAGCGGTGATGGCCATCTACGGGGTGGTGTTCGCGGTCCTGGAGAACGATATCCGCCGGTTGCTGGCCTACCACATCGTCAGCCAGGTGGGCTACATGGTTGCCGGAGTGGGCCTGGGCACCCAGCTCGCGCTCAACGGGACCTCGGCGCACGCCTTCAGCCACATCCTCTACAAGGGTCTCCTGTTCATGGGCACGGGCGCGGTGCTTCACGTCACCGGACGGAGCAAGCTCACCGAGCTGGGTGGGCTCTGGCGGACGATGCCGCTGACCCTCGTGCTCTACACCGTCGGAGCCTTTTCGATCTCGGGCGTGCCGCTGTTCAACGGGTTTGTGAGCAAATCCATGGTGGTGGCGGCGGCCGAGGAAGCCCACCGGGTGCCGATAGAATGGATGCTCATCCTCGCCTCCGTCGGGACCTTCCTCCACACCGGGCTCAAGCTGCCCTTCTTCACCTTCTTTGCCGAGGATCGTGGACTCCGGGGTCGAGAGCCTCCCTGGAACATGCTGCTGGCCATGAGCCTGGCGGCCGCCCTCTGTATCGCCACCGGCGTCGCGCCGGGAATGCTCTACCAAATGCTCCCGTTCTCGGTGACCTACGAGCCCTACACGGCCCACCATCTGGTGACCACGCTTCAGCTCTTGCTGGGAACCGCTGTAGGATTCATGCTCCTCATCCGCCACCTCGGTGGAGAGCCGACGGTGACGCTCGACACCGATTGGGTTTATCGCCGGGGAGGCCGGTTGGTCTTGGGCGCTTGCCAGGGGTGGGCACGGCTGAGCGCCGGAGGGACCAGAGCCGTCTCCGAGGCCGTGGGCCGCCTGCTGCCCGGCGCGCATGGGGTGTCGGCACCCCGCTCTCTTCCCGTCGGGTACTGGGTCCTGATCAACCTGGGGCTCCTCGCCCTCCTCCTTCTGGCCCTCTGATGCCCGCGCAACCCTTGGGGGGAGGTTTCGGCACGCGAAGCGGCCTCGCCTTGGCGAGGCTGCGGAGAGCGCGAGCCAGCGGCGAGCGTAGGGGGGCAGAGCCCCCGTCCGAGCTACTGAGCTTACCGGCTTCTCCCGAGCTCCCGGTCCAGGTTGTACGCAGCGCTGATCAGGGCAAGATGAGTGAGGGCCTGGGGGAAGTTGCCGAGGGCCTCGCCTGACGGCCCGATCTCCTCGGCGTAGAGGCCGAGGTGGTTGGCATAGGTGAGCATCTTCTCGAAGGTCAGCCGTGCCTCGTCGAGCCGGCGGGCCCGGGTGAGGCACTCGACCATCCAGAAGCTGCACATGCTGAACGTTCCCTCCCGGCCCGTCAGGCCATCAGGGGCTGCCAGCTCGGGATCATAACGGTGCACGAGGCTGTCAGACGCCAGCTCTTCATGGATCCGGTCGAGGGTGGCGAGCATCCGGGGATCGGTGGGGCCCATGAACTTGACCAGCGGGATCAGGAGGAGGCTAGCATCCAGGTGAGCGCTCCCGTAGTGCTGGACGAAGGCGCGCCGCTCGTCGCTCCACCCCTTGTCAATGACCGCGTGGTAGATGTCGTCGCGGACTTGCCGCCAGTCCCCGTAGGGGCCCGGCAGCCCCCGTGCTCGGGCGATCCGCATGGCGCGCTCGAAGGCCACCCAGCACATCATCTTCGAGTAGACGAAATGCTGGGGGTCGGCGCGGACCTCCCAGATGCCAGCGTCAGGCTGGTCCCAGTGCTTGCTGACCCACTCGAGGAGCCGCCTCGCATTGGCCCAGAGGTCGTAGGAGATGGGCGCGTGCTTGTTATAGAGATAGACCGCGTCCATCAACTCGCCGTAGATATCGAGCTGAAACTGCCGGTAGGCGTCGTTGCCGATCCGGACCGGCCGCGAGCCCTGGTACCCCTCCAGGTGGTCCAGCGTCTCCTCGTGGAGCTCATGGCGCCCGTCGATCCCGTAGGCGATCTGAAGCGCCCCATCAGGCTCCAGCTCCCGCATGCGCGCCTCGATCCACCGCATGAACGCCTCGGCCTCCCTTGTGAATCCAATCCGTAGGAAGGCGTACAGGGTGAAGCTGGCGTCACGGACCCAGGTAAAGCGGTAGTCCCAGTTGCGTTCCCCCCCGATCCGCTCGGGGAGGCTCGTGGTCGGCGCGGCCACGATGGCCCCGGTCGGCTCGAAGCACAGAAGCTTCAGGACCAGGGCGGAGCGGTTCACCGTCTCTCGCCACCGGCCGTAGTAGCGGCAGTGCGAGAGCCAGCCTCGCCAGAACTCGCGGGTGTCGCGGAACCAGGTCTCGACCTCAGAGGCGGTGACCTGGAGGCCCACGTGAGTCGGATCGTGGGCCGCCTCGAGGACAAAGGCGGCCTTCTGGCCAGCCTCCAGGGTGAATCCGGCCACTGCTCCGTCCCCCTCGACCTGGATCGGGACTGACCCGCAGAGTCCAAGGGCCAGGTCTCGCGTGTGAAAGAGGACGCCGTGCTCCCGGGCTTCCAACTGGTGTGGGGCGCGCGCGTAGTCGAAGGCGGGGCAGCACTCGAGGTGGAAGGCCACTGTTCCGCGGACCGCCAAGACCATCCTCACGAGCCGGTGTGGGCGGTCCTTCTGGTCGTCCCCGCCGTAGATCGGCATGAAGTCGGTGACCTCACCCACCCCGTCCGGGTGAAGGAAGCGGGTGATCAAAATATTGGTGTCGGGGAGGTACATCTGCTGGGTGCGGGCCCCGCCGACGGTCGGGCAGATTTGAAAGCGTCCGCCCCGCTGATCGTCCAGGATCGCGCCGAAGACACTCGGGGAGTCGAAGTGAGGGAGACAGCACCAGTCGATGGAGCCATTGGTGCCCACCAGGGCGACCGTGTGGAGGTCACCGATGACCCCGTGCTCTTCAATCGGCAGAGACGCCATGGTTCGTACGCGCTCCTCACTCAGGAGATCATCGGCTCCCCGTCACCCTGGGTCTACTTTTGCACGCGGGAAGTTGGCAAGTAGCGGAGCAGGGGTGAGTCGGGAGAGAGGAGGACGGTGCTCTTCTCGCCTAAGAACTTCTCGTAGGCCTCCAGGCTCCGGACGAACCCGTAAAACTCAGCGTCCTGCCCGTACGCGGCGGCGTAGACTCGGGTCGCCTCGGCATCCCCTTCTCCCCGGCGCGTCTGACTCTCCTCGTAGGCCTTGGCCAGGATGATGGTCTTTTCCTTGTCGGTCTCCGCCGTGATTTTCGCGGACTCCTCGGCTCCCTCCGAGCGGTAGCGCTTGGCGATCCGTGCCCGCTCGGCCACCATCCGCGCGAACACGCTCGCCTGGACCTCGGCGGGGAGGTCGGCTCGCTTCACCCGGACATCCACCACCTCGATTCCGAATTGCGTCGCCTTCTCGGCAGCCCGGGAGGCGACTTGCTCCATCGCGGGCTCCCGCTCTGCGGCGATGAGCGCCGCGAACTTGCGCGAGGCGATCTCCTGCCGGAGCTCGGAGAACACGATGTCGTCGAGCCGGGCCTTGGCGCCGGCCTCGTTCCGGACGGTGATGAAGAACTTGAGCGGATCCGTGATCCGCCACCGGGCCACGTGATCGATCACCACCCGCTTCTTGTCCACGGTGAGGTACTCGACGGGCTCCGCATCGCTGGCCAGGATCCGGCGCTCGAGCTTGGTCACGTCTTGCACGAACGGGATCTTCACGTTGAGTCCCGGCTCGCGGATCGCCCGCTTGAATTTCCCGAACTGGAGGATGATGGCCTGCTCCCCCTCGTTGATCGTGAAGAGCGCGCTCGAAGCCACAATCAGCACTGCCAGGATGACAACGACTCCCACGCCGGAAACGATTCGTCCTTTCATTATTGCCCCCTCCGTTCCGCCTTCGCCGAGGACTGTCCCGGGAGGGTGAGCCCTCTCAACGGCAAGAGCGGGACGACGCCGCCCCCGCCTTTGCTGCCCAGAATGACCTTCTCCACGTTGGGGAGGATCCGTTCCAGAGTCTCGAGGTGGAGTCGCTCCCGCGTGACGCGCGGGGCCGTCCGGTACTCGGCGAGCACACACTCGAACCTCGCC
>JBHIAB010000032.1:0-20648 GCA_046758385.1 Methylomirabilia bacterium
CGCCCGGGGGAGCCTGTTTCTGACCTACCTCGGCCTGTACTCTGTCGGGCGGCTGTTCGTCGAGGCGCTCAGGATGGACAGCCTCATGCTCGGGCCAATCCGTGTGGCCCAGCTCGTGAGCGGGATTGGCGTCGTGCTGGCCGCGGTCTGGGTGCCGCTCCTCCTCAAGCGTGCCCGGCCACTCTGAGATGCATTTCGCCTTCCTGGGAACGTCGGCGGCGGTCCCGTCGCTCTCGCGCGACACCACCTCGGTGGTCTTCGTCGGGGAACACGAGACCATCCTCGTGGACTGCGGGGGAAGTCCAGTTCGAAAGCTCCTCAAGGCGGGCGTCGATCCGGTGGGCCTCACCCACGTCTTCATTTCCCACATTCACCCCGACCACGCCTACGGGCTACCGGCGCTGATCCAGAACCTGATCCTTCAGGGCCGGAGCGCTCCGCTCTGGCTCTTCTGTCGGGGCGAGCATGTGGAGCCGCTCACCGAGCTCCTCAGGATCTTTCGCCTCTGGGACCGGCCCGGAGCCTTCCCGCTCACGATCAAGGGAGTCCCCCCCAAGGAAGGGGTGGAGGTGATGAGGAGCTCATCCTTTGTGGTGACAGCCTCTCCCAACGCGCATGGCGCGATGCCCAACCTGGCGATCCGTGTCGAGGTGCCCCAGCGTGGCACGGCCATTGTGTACTCCTCGGACACGGAGCCGTGCGAGACGGTGGCGCAGCTCGCCAGCGGTGCCCACACCCTCATTCACGAGGCCACCTTCCTCGCCCGTGACCGAGAGAGATTCGCTGCCCATTCCACGGCAGCCGGGGCAGGCCAGATCGCTGCAAACGCCGGAGTCCGGCGGCTGATCCTCACCCACATCGAGGCAGACTACCACGGCGAGGTCGACGCGCTCCTCGAGGAGGCCAGGGGTCAGTTCGCCGGCGATGTCGAGATCGCTGAAGAGTTTCGCCCCTACCCCATCTGAGCAGGTCCTACACTAGCCACACGGCCAGGAGAGTTGGTCCGGTACGAGAGCGCGGATCGCAGGGGCAGCCTCCGGGTCGGTGACAGCCGGGCCATGCGCATGATCGCCGATGGCTCTGTCTCGGTGATCCTGACCTCGCCCCCGTACTGGGTCCGTGGCCGAGGCCGGCAATCTGCTTGGCGCTACGCGCGTGACCTCGCCGCCGGGTTTGGCCGTGAGTGGTGCCGGATCCTGGCCTCTAATGGAGACCTCTGGCTCGTCATCGGCGATCGCCACGATGGCCGCGAATGGGTCGGGGTGGACGGGCTCGTGACCGACTGGTTTCGGCGGACTGGCTGGTCGCTTCAGCTCAAAGGGTTCTGGGCCGAGCATCCCTCTAGGGATCGGTGGGATAACCGGGTCAACTACCTCCTGCGCTTCAAGAAGGCGGGTCGCAGGAGCCTTCCGCCCAAGGCGACCCTCAGCTGGCGCTTTCCGCTGCCATCAACGCCGCCGGGGAGCCTCTGGGATGCGACTCCGCCTCCCGTGATCCGGGCCCTCCTCGGGCTGTCCTCGGCGGGAACCGTCCTCGATCCCTTCTTCGGAAGCGGGACGGTCGGCCTCGTCGCCGCTCGCATGGGGCGCCCGTGGATCGGCGTGGAGCGCGATCCCGGCCAGGCTCGCGTCGCGGCCCAGCGTCTGGGCCTCAGGCGGATCGTGAGCCGAGCGAGCTGACCAGTGCCTTGAGGCTCTCGTAGTCGAAGGCCGTCCCCTCCCGGCTGGGCAGTTCCGCCTCGGTCTTGAGCCCTGTTTCGCTCACGATGATGCAGAAGGTCTGGTCAGGGTCGAGCCGTTTCCTCGCGAGGAGCTGTCTGAGGACGGCGAGCGTCGCCACCCCTGTGGGGCCGGCCCAGATCCCCTCGGTGCGGGCGAGGAGCTTCTGGGCCTCCAAAATGTCGGCGTCCTCGGCATCTCCCGCGAGCCCGGCGTGCTCCCGCAGGATCCTGAGCGTCCACTCCCCCTTCTTTCCGGGGTTCCCCGCGGCAAGCCCTTCGGCCACGGTGTAACCGATCTTGATGGGCTCGATCGGCCGCTGGGCCCGCCAGGCCTGGGAGATGGGGCTGGAGCGGGTGGCCTGGGCGGCCACCATGAGCGGGAGCTTCTCGATCCACCCCATCGCGGCCATCTCGCGGAAGCCTCGGTGCGTCGCGATGAAGGTCTCCCCTATCGCGACCGGAGCGACGAGGACATCGGGGAGTCTGTAGCCGGTCACCTCGGCGATCTCGTAGGCAAGGGTCTTCTTTCCCTCCTGCTTGTACGCGTTGCGTGAGGCGCCGCAGTCGAAAAAGAACCGCTCCTCCACCAGCCGATCCCAGTGCCCGATCAGGTCGTCATAGACCCCCTTGTAGATGACGAGGTCAGAGGCGGTAGCCGACATGTGAAGGAGCTTGGGGGCGGAGGCCTGCTCGTAGGCGAAGATGAAGGCGCGCAGACCTGCCCGCGCCGAGTAGGCGGCGATGGCGGAACCGGCGTTGCCCGTGCTGACGACCGAGGTCGCGCCGAACTTGAACTGGAGCGCCGCAGCCACGGCTGTGGCTGCGGAGCGATCCTTGACGGTCCCGGTCGGGTTGGTGCCGTCGAACTTGATCATGAGGCGTTTGACCCCGAGCTCCATGGCGAGGCGCGGGCAGTCGAGGAGCGGGGTCTGCCCTTCACCGAGGGTCACTCGGTGGGCGGGGTCAGCGATCGGCAGGACCGGGGCATAGCGCCAGAGCCCGCGGCCCTGGAAGATCCCCGGCCCCTTGCGCGCCAGGGCCTCCAGGTCGTAGGCCAGCTCGAGGAGCCCTCGGCACTCTGCGCACTCGAGGCGGTAGTCGAGGGGAAAGCCCGCCGCGCAGGCGATGCATCGGAGCCCGCTCGCGTGCGACTCCATGATCAGGAGAGGCAGGCCATCGGCTTACCAGCGCCGGCCGAAGCGCTGTTCGACCACGGTCAACATCTCCTCGATCCGGTGACGGAGCGTATGCTCGGCCAGCGCCCGGCGCCGGCCGTTCTCACCGATGGCGCGTGCCTCGTCTGGGTGGTCGAGGAAGTGGTCCAGCAGATGGCGGAGTTCCGAGAGATCGCGGTACGCCAGCACCTCCTCACCGGGTTTGAAGAGGGGCGGGAGGTCTTCCTTGAGGTCGACCACCTGGCAAGCGCCGGAGGCGGCCAGCTCGAAGGTGCGGATGTTCACGCCGACAACGTCGTTCATGGGATGATGCGGGTTCAGCGAGAGCCTGGCACCGGTGTAGACGGCCAGCTTCTGACGCCCCCAGGCCTCAGGGCCGGCGATGAGCCCGCGCACGCGGGGATCCCTGACCCGGCTCCATCCCGGGCCCCACACCCGCACCGGGTAGTCGGCCAGCTCCCGGATGAGCCGCTCGCGGTAGGGGTAGTGGCTGCCGACCAGCGCAACTATGCCCGCGAGTCGCTCGGCCTCCTCAGGGGCGAGCTCCACGGGGTGGTGAAAGGCGGGCACGCAGTAAAGCGGCAGGTAGGAGAGGTTCCTGAGCCCCGCCAGCTGGAGCTGGCGCATCGCGTAACGCTCCTTGGTGAAGAAGACATCGTACGGCTCGATGTGCTCGAACGGGATCATCCAGAGCGGGTTGTCAGGGAACACGTTGAGGAAGAGCGCGTCGGTCCGAGCCTTGATGCGAGCGATGAGCCTCGGCGTGATCGGACCACCCTTGAGCACGAGCACGAGGTGGGGCTGCCAGTCGAACGAAAGCCGCTCGAGCCGCCTGAGGATCCACGCCTGATAGGACGCCTTGGTGCTCTTGTTCTTGTAGAGCACATTCTGGCGGCGGTAGGCAAACGTCCGAACCTGGTGGCCCATGGTGGCCAGCTCGTCGCGGAAGTCCACTCCAAAGCCGCCGGCCTGCTCGGTGGCGAGGACGACCAGCCAGCGCATCGCGGTCGCGGAGCGGGAGGGGTTATTTCGGCGGTGCCGAGGGCCGGTCACGAGGGCTCCGGCCTCGGGCGGGCGCGGGTGTCAACGGCCTTCGTCGGAGGCCAGCTTCCCTGCGTGTCCCCAGTTCGCCTTCGAGACGTCGTGGAAGATGACGTGGACGGCCTCCGGCGTGGTCTTGCCGATCCTGACGAAGGCGTCTGTGATGGCCGCCACCAGCTCCCGCTTCTGCTGGTCGGTCCGGCCTTCAAACAGATGGACCGTTATCACCGGCATGAGGGCCCCCTATTTGAGTCGCTGCATGTCCTGCGGATAGTTGGATCGGAAGCTATAGGACCTCACCTTGCCCTGGGCGTCGAAGCGGACCGTCAGGTCCTTGGAAAGCTCGCCCTCTGCGGTCTTCTTGAAGTAGAGCCAACTCCAGGTGAGGTCGCCGGTGTCATAGCCCACCTGATAGGGCTTGCCAAGGAGGCGGAGGAGGCCCTGCTTTGTTGTTTTACCCGCTTCGATCATCCCTTTGGTGGGCGAAGGGAAATCCCGGCCTCCCACGAAGAGGGCGCCGCAGCCAAGGCTCACAACGAGGAGCACCACGGTGACGAGAAAGCCAAGATACCGGATCATGCCGGGATTATGACATGCCAGTGCGGGCGGGTCAATGGGCTTGACACGCCGAGGGGCTCCGGCTAGGGTTGGGGGCAAAATCCCCCCCGAGGAGGCGAGACCCATGCCAGTCCCTGTCCTGAAAGGATTCGCAAACCTCGATCAGGTTTCCGAGGAGCAGGTCACGCCGCTGGTCTTCCGCAAGATCGTCTCGGGCGAGAAGGAGATGTTCGTGCTGTGGCGGATGAAGGCGGGCGCCCATGGCGCTGCCCACAAGCATCCCCACGAGCAGATCTTCTACATGATCGCCGGGAAGATGGAGTTCCGGCTGGGGAATGAAAAGCGGACCTGCGGCCCAGGCGACGTGGCCGTCATTCCCGGTGGGGTGGAGCACGAGGCTTGGTTTCCCGAGGACACGGTAGTCATCGATGTCTTCGCGCCACCTCGGGAGGACTTCTTCACCGGCGAGGACACTTACATCAGGAGGGGGTAGGCGACCCCCCTTACTAAACCGAGAGGAGGGTCACGCCATCCAAGGAGAGTGGGTGAGGCAGTTGGTCAAGCCTGCCATCGCCTGGCGTACCCGCGCTGACCGATCGATCTGGCCCGATGCTGGTATCGGCCGAATTGGGGGGGACCAGCGAAAGCCTTCCGGTGGTCTTCTTCGTCTGGCGCTCTCCCTTCCCTCCATGGCTAGGTCGTCGGCGCCTGCAGAAGTCTTCGTGTCGAGTGGGGGTCCCTGCTATACTGCGCGGTGAGAGGATACAGCTCGTTCCAGTAAGGAGGCGTGCGTGATGCCTATCCGTGTAGCTCTCCTGGCGCTCGGTGCTCTCGCGGTGATCTTGTTCGACGGCGCGTGGCGACCGCCGGTTCTGGCGGGCACCGAGGTGCGCTACTCGGGGACCGTAGTCTCGGTGGATCCCCAGGCCGGGACGCTGGTCCTCGAGGAGATGACCGTCCGCTTCGACCCGAAGAAGGGTGCGGCGGAACATCGGCGAACGCTCCAGTTCCGGGTCACCCTGCTGACGGCACTGACCCTCTCCGAGCGCCTCCCGGATGATGAGATCAAGGACCTCAGGCACCCCTTCAGGGACAGGGTCATCAGCCTCTCCGATGTCCGGCGGGGAGACTTCGTCACCGTGGAGGCGGTCGTCGACGGGACGAGGCGCGTCGTCAACTCCATCACCGTGACCTTCCGCGGGCCATCGGGGTGAGGCGGGAGCGGTCTCTAGATCCCGCCGTGGCTTCGCCAGCCTGACCCGTCTGCCGCCCGTTCCAGGTGAGCGCATCGGGGCCAACATGGCCGGGGTTCCGGCGGAGGAGTTTACAGCTCGGGAGCGCCGGGCGCTCGCCTCACACTTCACCAACCTGGATCGTCCCGTCTTCGCCCTCGTCAACCTACCCGAGGTGGTGAAAGGTGCGCTCTTCGCCCGCTATTCCCGCTCGGCCAAGTCGCTTCGGCGGCTGTTTCTCGACGAGTTCCTGGACAAGGTCGAGCCAGCTCCCTCCACCGGCGCCGTGGGGGTCAAGCGGGCCGAGCAGCTCTACGAGCGGGTCTTCAGCGAGTACGGCGACGACTCGGTCGCCCAACTCGGTGGCGTGCACCTCGCCTGCGAGGGCGCCTCCAACATCCTCACCAAGGTGCTGGAGTGGGGACGCTTGATGGCCTATCTCGAGCAGTCGACGCGTTACGTGCCCTACACCGACCGGCCTGCTGGGCGATGGAAGTATCACATCCCGGCCGAGCTCGACGACTCTCCCCTCCGAACCCGCTATATCGAGTTCCTGGACCGGGCCTTTGAGACCTACGCCCGGTGGCTCGAGCCAATGCGAACCTATCTCTCCAAACGTTACCCGCAGCCACCCGGGGAGTCTGAGTCGGCGTACCGGATGGCGATCCGGGCCAAGGCCCTGGACACCCTGCGCGGACTTCTTCCTGCGGCCACCCGCTCAAACGTAGGGATCTACGGCACCGGCCAGGCCTATGAGGCGCTTCTGCTCAGGATGCGCGCCCATCCCTTGTCCGAGGTGCAGGCCTATGCCGATCTCATGTTGACCGAGCTTCGCAAGGTCATCCCCGCATTTGTCAAGCGTGTGGACCAACCCGAACGGGGAGAGACGTGGAGCCGCTACCTGGCGGAGACGCGAGAAGCCACCGTGGTGATGGCCGAGAGGCTCCTCGCGGGAGTTGTGCCGGAACCTCGTCCTGAGGTCGTCCTCACAGACTACGATGCCGAGGGCGAGGTCAAGATGGTAGCGGCCGCCCTCTACGCGGTCTCTGATCTCCCCGATGACCAGCTCCTGACACTCGCCCGCCGAATGACGGTGGAGGAGCGGAGCGCGGTGCTGAAAGCGTATGTGGGTCAGCGCGGGAACCGTCGCCACAAGCCGGGCCGGGCGTTCGAGCGGACAACCTATCGCTTCGACATCCTCACCGACTATGGAGCCTTCCGGGACTTGCAGCGCCATCGCCTGCTGACTCTGGAGTGGCAGCCCCTCTCACCCCACCATGGCTCCGTCACGCCCGAGGCGATCCATGAGGCAGGCGCGCTGGAGGACTGGCAGCGCGTGATGGAGGCCTCATCAGCTCTCTACGAGGCGCTCCGGGACCACGGCCTGAGTCTGGTGGCGCCCTATGCCGTAGCCATGGCCTATCGCGTGCGGTTCTACATGGAGCTCAATGCCCGCGAGGCCATGCACCTGATCGAGCTCAGGACGGCGCCCCAGGGACACCCTGCCTATCGCCGGGTCAGCCAGGCGATGCACCGGCTGATCGCCGAGCAGGCAGGCCATCGGGCCATCGCCGAGGCGATGGCCTACGTCAATCACTCCGAGGTGGGGCTGGAACGGTTCGAAGCCGAGCGCGCGGCCGAGAGCCGGCGTCACACCCCGGGGTAGCGCTCACCCCACCGCGGGCAGGGCGTAGAGGGCTACCGCGGTCTCCGATAAGATCTGGCGTCCGGCAGCACGGGCCTGGTCAGCCGTCATCCCACCACGTTCCACCAGCCAGTCGAGTGCCTCACCCAACGCGGCGCGCCCCCACCGAGCGCAGAGCGCCAAGAGCTCAGGAAGCGCCCCGAGGTCGGAGCCATAGCTGAGCTTGCTCAGCGGGGCCAGGGAAAGCACCTCGATCAAGGGCTGCTGGGCGGCCGGCCCGAGGAACGGGATCGCCACCGAGAGGTCCAGATACACCTGGGGCCACACGGCGGCCATGAAGGCGGCCTCGCGCGCGTATGGGTACGCCATGTGAAGCAGGACGAGCCGGGCTCGCGCCCAGCGCGGGTCTTCCAGGATCGGGCGGAGGAGGAGGGGGTTGGCCTGGGGAAGGTCGATGTCGGGGTCGCCAATGCCGGCGTGGACCTGAAGCGGGCAACCGGTCTCCGTCGCCACCTCCAGCGCGAGGGAAAACAACGTGTCGAGGAGTGGCTTCTCGGTGAGCCGCGGAGATCCCCCGGCTTCGACCCGGGCCACCTGAGCCTCGTAAGCCAGAGCAGCCTGTCGCGGCTCCCACTGCTTGATTTCAAGCCCCGCGCGATAGGCGATGATTGTCTTCAGAGCCACCGAGCGGCCCCGGGCCGCGTGAAGCTCCCCAATGAAGCTTTCGCAGAACTGCGCATACGGCAGACCCTTGAGGAGAAGGCCCCCGGCACACGTTTCGATCCTGAAGATCTCGTGGATGGCGGAGGGAAGCAGGCTGCGCATCTCGGCGAGGGACATGGCCCCCGGTGGGTAGCCGGTGTCCACCAGGAGGGCTGCGACCCCCTGCTCCATGATAAGCCGGGCGGCGAGGTCTGGCCCCATCGCTCGCCGTCGTTCGAGGACCCCTTCCACCGTCGGCGGGGAGCCGAGCCGCTCCGCTAGCTCGCGGACCGCCCGCTGGAAGTAGAGCGTGTGCCCGATGTGAGTGGTCATCGTCCCGGGACGCGCCTCGCTGAACAGGTCGAGGAACGAGTCGGCGGTGATCGCCCACGGATCGGGGAGGAGCGGGTGGCAATGCCCGTCGATGACTGGGACATCGGAGAGATCTACTCTCGAGAGCGAGGGCATCACCCGAGGCTCCGGTGCCTTCGGAACGCTTACTGTTGCTCTGGAGGCGGGGGAGGGGCCGGGTTCGCCCAGTGGTAATCGCCAGCGAACTTCTGAAGCTGCCGCTCCAGGGTCGTCTTGACGAGCCCGGCCATTTCGTGCTGCTTCGCGGTCAGGAGCGCCTGCTCCTGCCAGACCGCCCCGAGGACGGCGTTTCTGAGCAGCGTTGGCAAGGCAAAGCCCCGCTTCCGCATCATCACGCGGAGATTGTAGAGGGTCACCACCGGCCGGTACACGCGAAGGGTGACGGAGGCGGCATATCGGCCCCGATCTCCCGGCGCGGCATCAGCCTTGGTCAAGCGGACCGTGACGAGCACATATTCTGAGGCCATCTCCTGCCGGAGGTCCGGAATTTTCCCGCGGAGAACGGCTGACGTGAGACGTTCCAGATCCCTTTTCGTGAGGGAGATCTCGCTGGCGAGTGGGTCCAGCTCCTGAACGGAGATGTGGAGGCGGTTGATTCCCACCAGCTCCCTCGCCCGCTGAGCCCAGGCGTCGCTCGCCCACACTACAAGCCCCAGCACGACCAATCCGAAGAGCCCGAGGACAGTTCGCGTCATTGCTCGTCTCCGTTCTGGCGCCCGGCTGCCTTCCCGGAAGCCGCAGTTCTGCGTCGATGGTGCGATGCTCAGATCCATCCTTTGAACCGATAAAACACGAGAGCGGCCACCTCGTAGGCGACAGCGCGGCTCAAAAGCAGGCGGTCCAGAGGCTTTTCGGCCAGGTGCTGGCCCCCGTCGGTCGGGGCAGGCAGAACCTCGAACCCTTGGCGCACGAAGGCGAGGACCGCTCGACGAGTGTGCAGGGGGGTGGTGACGAGGAGAATGCGACGGACACCTCGCACGAGGAGGATCTCGGCCAGGCGTGCCGCGTGCTCGGCTGTCCGCAGGCTCTGGGTCTCGAGCAGAAGAACATCCCCAGGGAACCCGAGCTCCCGGGCTACGGTTGCCATCGCCTGGGCTTCGGCGAGTCTGCCTGTGCCGGTGGCATCCCCGCCACTCAGGACTACCAGAGGAGCCAGCCCCTTTCGGTGGAGGCGAAGCGCATAGACCACCCGGCGCAAGGACGAACCGCCGGCACTGTTGTCGGGTGCCGTGCCTCCCCCCAGCACGACGATGGCCTGGGCTGGCGCCAGCGCCGAGTGTACCACCAGCGGCTGGGCCAGCCAGTTTGCCAGAGGCGTGAAAGCCAGGGTGACGGCCCCGAGGAGCACGATCGCGAGAAGGACGCGGAGGAACCGGGAGAACCGAGAGCGTCGGGCCATGGCCTCACCATAGTCGCCATGGGCCTGTGAACTCAAGCCTTCGGGCGTAAGCTGTGGCGCTGGACGCGCGGCAGGGCTTTAACCGTGGCTCCCGGCGAGGTAGACTGTCCCCAGCTTCCGGTCGGGTCTCCGTGCCCGGCAACGCTTGGGCTCACGGCAACATCAAAAGAGAAGGGCGGCCCAGGCACCGGCAGCGGGGTCGGGCCGGCGATCGGAGCCCTGGTGCGTCATCCCCTAAAATCCAGATTCCGGAGGAGCCGACCATGGCAAGAGAAGGAGCGTTCATCCTCGACAGCGGCGACAAGCTGCCCACTCTCACAATGGAGACAGTCAATCATGGGCGCCTGACAGTTCCGGATGCCTTCAGGGATGGCTGGGGGATCTTCCTGGTCTATCGCGCCCACTGGTGACCCTACTGCAAGCAGCAGTTGGCTGCGTTCGAGAAGGCGCAGGAAAGGCTTCGAGCCGAAGGCATCACGGTCGTGGCGGCCTCAACGGACCCGCCGGAGAAGGCCAGGGAGACCGTGGCCGAGCATTCCCTGACGTTTCCCGTGGGATACGGCCTGCCGCTCAAGGAGACGGCCGCGGCACTCGGGGCCTTCTACGAGGAGAAGCGGAAGGTGCTCCAGGCTACCGGGTTCGTGCTCAAACCCGATCGAACCATCGCCGTTGCCCAGTACAGTTCGGGTCCCATCGGCCGTCTCGTGTGGCAGGACGTCCTAGCGCTCGTTCAGTTCTACAAAAAGCAAGCGGGATAAGCGAGGGAGAGGGTACGGTGAGGGGCAGAGAGGCACAGGATGGCGTGTGGCAGTGAGTGCTGTCGACTTCCTGCTACGACAAAATCTTCTGATTTGCCAAGAGGTTAGAGCGCCGCGATCAGTACTTGTAGAAGTGGTGCTCGACCTCGAAGGCGACGTCCTTTCCCTCGAATCCCCGGACCTCCGACCGCTTCACGGCCAGGTACTCCCGGGCCAGCGCCTCGCCGAGCGCCGCTCTGAGGACCTCGTCACGCTCGAGCCCATCGAGGGCCTCGGCAAGGGAGGTCGGAAGCCGGCGGATGCCGAGCCGCCGTCGCTCCTCCTCCGAGAGCGTGTCCGGATCCACCATCACGGGCTCCCCCGGGTCGAGCTTGCGCTCTACCCCGTCAAGCCCCGCCGCGAGGAGCCCGCCCAAGGCGAGGTAAGGGTTGTTGGAGGGATCGCACGGCTTCAGCTCGAGGTTGGTGGACTCCATTTCGAGCCCGCGGCGCTTGGAGGGGATTCGCACGGCCGCCTCGCGGTTGTCGGGGCCCCACGCGGTGTAGGCGCTCGCCCAGAATCGTGGCTGCAGCCGCCGGTAAGAGTTGACGCTCGGCGCCGTCAGCGCGACCAACCCGGGCAGGTGGGCGAGGACGCCGGCGAGAAAGGCGTGGCCGTCATCGGACAGCCCGAAGCGGCCCCTGGGATCGTGAAAGTGATTCTTCCCGTCCTTGATGCGCCAGAGGCTGAAGTGGATGTGGCTCCCGTTGCCGGCCTGGTCAGGGAACGGCTTCGGGGCGAAGGAGGCCAAGAGCCCGTGCTTGAGGGCAATGCCCCGCACCGTGTCCCGGAGGGTGATCTGATTGTCCGCCGCGCGGAGGGCATCGGCAAACCGCACGGGAAGCTCCTGCTGTCCCGGCCCCAACTCGGCGTAGCACTGCTCCGGATACACTCCTTGGGCCATCAGCGCTTCGATGATCTCCACCATCGGCGGGGCCGCCGAGTCCATCCCGATCGTGGAGAAACACGGGCTCCGGTCGATCGGCACGTAGCGCTCTCCCTCGCGCCGGGCCAGGGCGAACTCGTTTTCGAAGGCGGCTCTCAAGGCGAACCCCGCCTTGCGCGCCCGCTCGATCGTGCGCTTGAGAAAGGTCCGTGTGCACACCTCCCACGGGGCACCCTCCAAGGTCACCATGTCGCAGAGAAGCCTTGCGGACCTCGGGATGTAGGGGAGAATGCCGAAGGTCTCCAGGTCCGGGACGAGGCGGATCTCCCCCACCGGGCCGAAGGAACCTTCCGGCACGAGCTGGTCCAGCATGTTGAACGACTGCATGGCCACCGTGAGGCCGATTCCTGACTCCAGATAGGAGTTCAGAAATTGGGTGTGGCAGGCCTTGCCGCGGATCACGCTGTCATTGCCACAGTAGAGGAAGCGGACGAGGTGAATCTTCGACGCCTTACACTGCCGCACGATCTCCCGGGCCAGGCGCCCGTGCTGCCGGTCTTGTTTGGATTTCTCCACGTTCTGAGCGGGCATCTTGGCTCCCTCCTTTTCCCCGAGTGAGGGGGACGCGCCTGCTACGGAGGCGAACCCTCACCCCGTCCCTCCTTGACAAATGCTCGTCGGCCAGGCCTTCTTTCTGGATGACCCTATCCTATGGATGGGGTTGAAAGAAGCCAGAGGCCGAACATGGTGTATCCGATCATGAGGAGTGTCATGGGTACCTGGCTGATGATCGCGGTCTTGGCGCTCGGGGTGAGCCTGAGGGCGAGGACATGGGCGATGTAGATCGCAGCGACATGGGCAGCGACGATGATGCTGATCTGCATGCCCCAGACGGTGTAGACCTTCACTGGGTCTGAGAGGAATGAAGTGATGATGGGAAGGTTGCGAGTTCCAAACAAATCCCAGCCCAGCGCAAGAGGATCAGACACTGACCTCAGTGCATACTGGATGTCTACCGTGAATGAGGGAAGATAGTGCGCGAAGTGGTAGCCGAAGGCAATGGGAACTATGGAAAGCACGAAGATCCCGAAGAGGTGGCCCGCGTCAACCCAGCCCCCCGATAGAATTCTTGCGAAGGATAGGACACTCACATAGGCGAGTGAGAGCGTGGCGAAGACTCCGAGCAATCCGGCGCTGTTCGGCGTGACCAGCGTTGTTCTGCCAGGATACTCCAACGGGTTGGCGCCGATCAGGTCCAGCCAGAAGAAGGTCCTCGACAAACCGTCGAACGAGACCGACGAGAGCACGAGCAAGATGAAGACAACGCCACTCAGGCTCAGCGCGTGTACGGAGAGGAGGTTCAAGGCGGGGAAGGTGACATCGACCTGCATGCGGCACTCTGCGCTCAGGCAGTGAGCACAGTTGAGACAGTTTGGGGATGAGCGGCACTCCAGCTCACAGTCCTCGCACTCCCTTTTCGGGTTGCGCAGAGCGAGCGGCGACAGCCATGAGATAACTCTGAAAAATACCGAGAAGGCCTCACCGTACTGAAGCCACGACTGTTCGCCAAAGAGGAAGATCCCCAAGAAGGTGATCGCCAGGTACGATGACACCGCGGCCGCCAGGAGCGCCGGGTCTGACGGAGCAGGATGGATCAGCTCGAACCAGGCGAAGACGAGGAAAAAGAGCACGGCGGGCCAGTAGCCGGCCCATCGAGGGTATCTGACCGGCGGCTTCTCTCGCCATTTCCTGAGACTTGCTGGGGAGGTCGCCAGGCGATGGAGGCCACTCCAGGGATTCACGTGTACCCACAGATTTCCGAACGCCACATGCAGATAGGTAAAGCCGATCCACCACACAGTCCATACGAACAGCGGAAGAGGGTTCGACAGCGGATCACGGCTACCCCAGTAGCCCGCCGCAATGAGAAAAATGACAAGGAGAAGCGAGAGGAGGCTCGGGCAGACCGAGGTCAGCCATCTGGTGGCACCGGAACGATTCACAACGCCCAGTCGCCTCCTAGCCCTCTCGACCTTTGCAAGCCTCTCGGACGGGATGAGCGTGAGCAGGATGAAGGAGGCCGCGACCACAACGGCACCACCGACAATGTACAGGTGGGTGGGAAGAAGGAGGATGAAGGCACGACCCGTCGTATGGGCGTTGGCAACAGCCGTCGAGCATGCCAGGACAGCCAGGAATAGCAGCAGCCTATGGGGCCTCATCCGCCTCACCATCCGTGGTCACGTGGGGTTTCATCGCAAACCGTCCGCCGGAAAACGTTCCGATGAGATCAGGCGGGGACGTTGCTGAACGGCGTGATGGATCTTGGCGCAGTGGGCCTTAGACAGCGCCCTGGTCATGCAGACGTCTGATATCGGCGTCGCGATAGCCGAGGTCCCTCAGGATCTCGTCTGAGTGTTCCCCTGGCATCGGAGGCGGTCGGCGCACGGTTGCGCGGCCGGTGGAGAGCTCGAGCGGGAAACGCAGCAAGCGCAGTCGCCCCGCGACCGGGTGATCGATCTCTTCGACCACGTCGGCCGCCTGAACCGCCGGGTCTGCGAAGGTCTCCTCGTGTGTGAGGACCGGGGCCGCCCACACCCCGCGCGGCACCAGAAACTCGATCCACTCGGCCGTCGTCCGCGTCCGGAGAACGGGCTCGAGCACGCGCGCAATCTCCTCGCGGGCAGCGAAGTTGTACGGTATCGTCGCGTGCGCCCCAAGCTCGGGTAGATCGAGCGCCTGCTGAAGGATGGGGAGCGGGGACATGGACAGTGCCAGATGCCCGTCCTTGGTTTCGTACACCCCGTAGGGGCCTGGATGGAACATGCTGGCGAGGCTCGTCGGGCTCTTCTGCATTCTCGCACCGTTCAGAACGTAGGTGATGATTTCCATCTGGAGGTCGAGGGCGGCCCGGAGCATGCTCACCTCGATGTGAAGCCCTCGGCCTGTTCGGCCACGCTCGAGGAGCCCGGCCATCACGCCGAGTGCGAGAAGTGCCGCACCGTGCTGGTCGACCACGGGGCTGCCCACCGGCGTGGGCGGCTGGCCGCCGCGCCCGGAGATGCTGGCGAGCCCGGTGAGCGCCTGCAGGATCAGGTCCTGCCCCGGGCGATCCCTGTAGGGGCTCGACTCACCGTACCCAGATGCAGAGAGGTAGATGAGGCGCGGGTTGAGGGAGCGGACGGTGTCGTAGTCGAGCCCGAACCGGGCCATGACGCCAGGACGAAAGTTCTGCACGAGGACGTCGGCCTGCGTGACCAGCTTCTTGGCGATCGCTTGGCCCTCGGGGTGCTTCAGGTCGAGCGTGAGACTTCGCTGGTTGCGATGCGCGCCAAGGAAAAACGCGCTGATACCGTTCAGATAGAGATCACATCCCGACCAGTTGCGCTCCCAGAGCTTCCCCCCGGGGGGCTCAATCTTCACGACGTCCGCGCCGAGATCTGCGAGGAACTGGACACCGGAAGGGCCGAGCAGAAACTGGGTGAAGCTGAGCACCCGAGTTCCCGCCAGCACCTGGAGCCCCGGCCCGCCACTCCCGAGACCGTCTCGTGGCATGCGAAAGGCCTGCCAGTCGCTACGCGACCACTTTCAAGATGTGCCTCGCCGCGGCGACCACCTCGTTGCGTTGATTGGCGCATGTCACGCGGGCGAAGACTTTTTGGCTGAGCACATCTTTTTCCGCGATCTCATAGTTGACCGTCAGGGTGTCGCCGATGAATGCCGGACGGGGGAATCGGATCTGGTCATAACCATAGGAAACGATCGTGCCCGGGAGCCCGAGGATCATCTTGGTCGACGCGGCGGACATGAACCCAATGAGGAGCGCGCCATGAGCGATGCGATGCGCATATTTGGTGCCCCGCATGTATTCCTCGTCGACGTGGTTCGGATGGAAGTCACCTGTGATTCCGGCGAACAGGTAGACGTCCGTCTCGCCTACCGTCTTCCTGACGGTCACCGTTTTGCCGATGGTGAGCGCGTCCAGCGCCTCCTTTGTGGATCCGACCTGTGCGTCCATGACGTGCTCCTTAGCGCCAAGGCTCCGTGCCCCGTTAGCGGAGCGCTGCCTGCATGAGAGCCGCGCGGATCCGCTCCCGCTCCGCCTCCCCGATGGGCTGGAGCGGAGGCCGGACCACGGCGCGACTGATCCGGCCGAGAAGCGCCAGGGCTTCCTTCATTCGGTTGTGCATGTCCAGGAACGGCGGAGCATAGAACACCCGCACGAGCGGATCCAACCGGTCATTTACCTTGCGGGCAGCGTCGAGATCCCCACGCCGAACGTGGGCAAAGAGCTCGGCCTGAAGGTCCACCGCGACACTCCCCATCCCGGAGATGGCGCCGTCAGCGCCGAGGACGAAGCTGGCGAAGAGCGACACCGTGTAGCTGGAGAGTACGGCCACAGGCCGGCCCGTCGATCGGATCGCCCGCAGGTTTCGCTCGAATGCCACGATGTCGTTGCTCCATTCCTTCACGGCTGCAACTTGCGGGATTTCAGTCAGCCTGACCAGCGTCTCCGGGTTGTAGCCCAGGCCCGAAGCCACCGGGTACTGAAAGACCACCATCGGGATGTCGACGGCCTCCGCGATGGCGGCAAAGTGTCGGTAGGCCATTTCCGGGCGGAGCTGGGCTCCCCACATGAACAGGGTGGGTGGGAAGACGAGGAGGCCTCCGGCCCCCTCCGCCTTGGCATCCCGGGCCAGCTCCACCGCCTCAAAGGTGCTGTCGGTGAAGATTCCACTGATGAGAGGAAGCCGAGAGCCTACGTGGTCCACCGCGATGGCGAGCGCACGCCGCCGTTCGTCCCGCGTTAAGGACGAGACCTCGGCGGCGTGGCCGTTCACGGTGATCCCCGTCACCCCAGGGACATCGGCCAGCCAAGCCAGGTGGCGGCGGTAGTCCGTCTCATCGATGGCGTAATCCGGTGCGAACGGGAGCAGATTGGCGGGAATCATGCCAGAGAACCTCAACCCATTAGCCATTGTCCCCTCCTCGAAGGAGCTTGAGCGGCCCTTCAGTGCATTTTACGAGATCGCGCCCCGCTTGCGACAGCCCTAAGAGGAGCCAGCTACAGCGCGGAGGCCAGCTCTGCGGCATCGGCCATGGCTTCCATGGTCTTGCCGAGGCGGTTGCAATCCCCGATCCTTTTCACCTCTCCCCCTGACTGACGAAGCCCGGCGTATAGCCCCGCGTTGGATCTTCGGACACCATAGTAGAACAAACGCCTGACGGCTGGCTTCTTGATGAGCCACTTCGCGAGGCGGCCCCTCGACCAGGGCGAATCGAGCCATCGGGGGAGGATCCACCGGAAGGGGAACCGGTACGAGGCGCCCGTGGCCAGCAGCACTACATCAGGCTTCAAGCGCTGAACGAGATGGGGGGTGACGGGCTGGCCGAGCCGCACCTCGATTCCCGCCTTGTCGAGTTGCCTTGCCAGGTACTCGACAAACGTTTCCAGCACGGTAGCGTTGGTCTCCACATTCTGAAAAATGGGGGCGCTGGCGGCCAGCCTGAGCTGTCCCCCCAGGCGGTCACTCTGCTCGCAGAGCACGACTCGATGGCCTCTCAAGGCGAGCAACCGGGCCGCCTCCATGCCGGCCGGCCCGCCGCCCACGACCAGCACGCTGCGTGGGCGATCCGTCGAGGCCGGGCGGTACTGGTGCTCCCGGCCCGCCGCGGGATTGACCAGGCACTGAATGCGACTCCCGTCCCGCATGCCGTCCACGCACGCGTTGCAGGAGATGCACGGACGGATCTCGTCCCCCCGTCCCTCCCGAGTCTTCCGGGGCCATTGCGGATCGGCAATGAGTTGTCGTCCGAGAGCCACCATGTCGGCTTGCCCGTCCACGATCACCCGCTCAGCCAGCGCCGGGTCGTGGAGCCGACCCACCGCGATGACCGAAACGTCGACACTCGCTTTGATGGCCTCCGACAGGTGAAGGAACACGCCCTGGGGGTAACCCATGGGAGGCGTCATGATGGCTCCAGAGGGAAGAGCGCGGTAGCAGCCGGCGGAGATGTGGAGGGCATCCACCCCGACCTCCACCAGCCACCGGCTCACCTGCTTGGCCTCGTCCAGCGTCACCCCTCCTGGGGCATACTCATCCGCACTCAGCCGAAAGATCAGCGGGAAATCCCCCACGCGTTGCCGGCAGGCCTCGACCACTTCGATGGCGAACCGCGCTCGGTTCTCGAGGTTCCCGCCATATTCGTCGGCACGGTGGTTGTCGAGCGGCGAGAGGAACTGGGCGATCAGGTAGCCGTGGGCGCCGTGAAGCTCCACCATATCGAAGCCAGCCCGCTTGGCCCGCTCGGTCGCCTCAGCAAAGGCCTGCACGACGGCCCGGATCCCATCCCGCGTGAGCGCCTGCGGGACCACGGTCCTCGTGTTCACCTCTTGGACCACGTGAGCGAGCGCAGACGGCGCTACAGGCGGGAACCCGGTGACGTCCTGTCGGGTGTGGCCGCCTGCGTGGCCGACCTGCACCGAGGTCCGGGCTCCCGCAGCCCTGAGCTGCGTGGTCAGGTCGCGAAGCCCGGGAAGGAATCGGTCGTGGAAGATCCCGAGCTCTCGAGCACGATGCCGACCCGCGGCATCCGGCGAACCCATCTCCACCGTGATGAGCCCCGCCCCGCCCTCGGCCCGGGCCAGATAGTACTCGACCAGCTCCGGGGTCACCACCCCATCGGGTCCAGCCAGTCGGGTGGTCATGGCCGGCATGACGATGCGGTTGGGAATGTCTACCCGCCGGATCTTGATTGGCTCAAACAACTTGGCCATCCGGCGTTTCTCAGTCGGAAGCGGCCTGACGTCCGGCGATGCGCCCCGAGGTGAACGCCCAGTTGAGGTGCAGGCCGTGAGCCTCGAGCAATACTCCTCCCTGGCCCGTGGATCCGGCCGCGTAGAGGCCGGGAATGACCTCGCCACGTCGGTCCAGCACCTCCATTCGCGCCGTCACGGCCAGGCCGCCATCGGTGAGCACCACCCAGCTCTTCGCGGGTCCCAGAGCATGGTAGGGAGAAACCTTGAGCCCCTGCCCGAGAGCGGTCCGGCCGAAGCCCTGATCTGCTCCGTGGTCGACAGACCGGTTGTAGTCAGCCACGGTGGCCGCAAGCGATGCGGGAGGGACCTTGAGCGCCTGCGCCACCCCGTCGAGGCTGGCGGCTTGGGCGTAGATGTCCCGGCGGTTGCGACGGTAGTCGGCCAGGAACGCATACGCGACTCCGGGTGCGGTCGAGATGAAATAGGGCCACTCGGAGAACCGTCGGGCCAGCCGGTCGTCGAAGACGATGAAGGCCAGCTGATCGGGCTGTTGGGGGATCGCCAGCGCGGGTCTCTCGAGCTCGTTCACGAACCGGCGTCCTTCTTTGTTCACCAGGATGGCGCCTTCCTCGAAGAGTTTGGGGGAGGGCGCCAGGTGAGCGGTGAGGAATGCGAGAATCATGGGTCGGAGAAGCGGAGCCGGAAGCCGGGTCGCCACGAGGTTCATCAGCTTCGCCAACGCGGTGAGCGGCGGCAGGAGCGAGATAAGCATCCTCCGCGGCGGCGCCACAAACCGGATCTCGGGGCCGAGGCAGAGGTCACCGTTGACGACCTGCGCGCCCACATCCAGGGCGATTCGGTGGCCATCGCCGGTACTGGTCGGGTTGATTCCCTCGATCTCCGCCGTCTCGGGGGACATATAGGTGTTCTTCATCTCACGGCTGGAGCTGTAATCTCCCGTCGCCAGGATCACACCGCGGGACGCGACGACCTGGAGTGTGCTGCCATCTGCCGATCGGCCCTCCACCCCGGCCACGCGCCCGTCCTGGGTCAGGAGTCGTTCCGCCGTGCTTTCGAGCAGGATCTCAACCCCGTGCTTCCGGGCATGGCGCGCCAGATGATAGATGTAAGCCGAGGAGTTCGGAAGCACGTTGTGCATCCGGGGGTAGCGGTTGGGGGGCTCCGGCATCGGGCCGAAGAACTCCACGCCCATCCCCATGAGCCACTCGACTGTCTCGGAGGATTTCTCTGCCAGGAGACGGCAGAGCACCGGGTTGTCCCGAGAAGCCAGACCCCGATCCTGGTTGAAGAGTCCCATGTCCTCAACGAACTCCTGGGGCGAGTCCCGGATACCCCGCCGTCGCTGATGGGGAGTGCCGCAGGCGGAGATGGACCCGACAGAGAGCCGGGTCGTCCCACCGAGATACGGGTTCTTCTCGAGAAGGGCTACCCGGCGTCCGGCTCGCGCCGCCTCGAGGGCTGCGGCAAGCCCGGCTCCACCGCCGCCCACTACGGCGACGTCAGCTTCGACGCGGCGACCGTCGGTCATTGGCGGCTTCCTTCAACGGGCGAGCCAGCCCCCGTCCACCACGAGCGCGGACCCGGTGACGAACGAGGAGTCTGCCGATGCCAGGTACAGCATCGCCTGTGCAACCTCTTCCGCCGTTCCCATCCGCCCCACCGGCTGACGCTCTCCAAACTCTTTTCTGAGCTTCCCCGGGTCGGGGCTCTTGGCGAAGATTTCGGTGAAGAACGGGGTATCGATGGTGCCCGGAGCGACGCAGTTGACCCGGATGCCGTCACGCACGCACTCGAGCGCCGCGGCCCGCGTGAGCGCCGCTACGCCGCCCTTGGAGGCGCAGTAGGCGGCCCGGTTCTCTATCGCCACCATGGCGACCACCGAGGCCGTGTTGATGATGACGCCACCGCCCTGTTGGCGCATGAGCGGAATAGCGTATTTGCACCCCAGGTACACCCCCTTGAGGTTGACGGCCATCACCCGGTCCCAGTCGGCTTCGTCGGTCTGCTCAAGCGTGGCGGCAACACCGTACCCGGCGTTGTTGACGAGCACGTCAAGGCGGCCGTAGGTGTCGACCGCTTCCTGGAGCATCCGCTGCACCGCAGCAGCACTGCTGACATCCGCATGCACCGCCCTGGCTTGGCCGCCACCTTGCTGAATCATCTGGGCGGTCTCCTCGGCGGTGTGGCGGTTGATGTCCGCGGCGACCACCTTGGCACCCTCCCGGGCAAAGAGCAATGCCGCAGCCCGGCCGATGCCCGATCCCGCACCGGTAATCACGCTGACTTTTTCGGCGAGTCGCATGTCGTAGGCTTCCTCCTGTTCTCCATTGCTTGCCCTGG
>JBHIAB010000033.1:0-20562 GCA_046758385.1 Methylomirabilia bacterium
TTGGTGAACAGACAGACCCTTCCGGGTTCCACGTCTGTCCTCATCGCGACCGCATGGGTCAGTGGTTTGCTCGTAGGTCGGCAACGCTCGTGTTCGCGGCCGTGGTAGGGCTATGTGCTCTTTTAGCTCCACAGCGTCTCCACGAAAGGGCGGACTCTACCACGGTCGCTAACGGTCAAGCGTTCACGGAAGGCGCGACCACTCGGGTGGAAGCTCAAGGTTGGAGCCGGGAACGCGATGTTGTGTGAACATGGTAACCGCCGCAGTCCTACGTTAGTCGGCCGGTTGAAGTAGATCGTTATAGCTTTCGCACCTCCGGCAGACCGGTCAGCAAGTCTTGACTGTACGCAAACCCGTTCCACTCAGAGGGAGCTTCCGCTCGAACGAGTTCGACCGAGAATCTTGCCGAACCGAAAAACATGATATCCACGGTCAACACTGACTCGAGGCACCGAATGGCTGCTCCGTGAAACAGCTTGCCGGTGCTCTTCAGCAAAATGCAGCATCAGGAGCATTTGGGCCGGTCAGGTTCGGCTCAATCTTTGTGAAATGGCCTTCGGCTGTGCCCTCAGGAAATTCAATACCTGCGGGTCCGTATGACAACGTTTCTGGCTTCCCGTTGTGGTCGCCGACCAATCGCAGCCCGCACAGGAACTTGTGTGCGACCTCGGGTAGCTTTGGGCGGAGCTGGTAGAATACCGGAATTACTAGCCGTGCGTCGCGTTTCATCGCGTTAACGAGCTTCCCACCTACACCATTGTTACAACAGGCGCAAAGCAATTTGAGATGGACGGCCCCGCCTAATGCCGACGCAAAGATGTGCTCATTGGTGTCGGCCGGACGAGCCTTGCATAGCACACAGATTCCCCGAAATGAGCTGCGCACATTCTCAATCACGATGTCCCAGCGCATGGGGTCCGCTGATGTTTTTATTCGACGGGCATAATCGCTGCCCCTGCTCGAGCGTCCGGATCTATGTGGCAGCCGTCTTGACGGGTCGAGGCTCCGGAATGGGATCACCACGCTCTCGAAGGGCGGGAGATGTGTGTTTCCTCCAGCAACCGCAACTTCAAAGGGCGGCAGGGGAGTCCGACGGGGCGCACACTCCTCATGAGCCCGGCCATGGTGGTGGCGGCGGCCATCGCGGGCGAAGTCGCCGATGTGCGGGAGCTGTTCCGGTGAGGGCCGACGTCCGGCGCCAGATCGTCGGCCGCGGGATTCCGCTCCCTGGGAACGACATCGACACCGACCGGATCATCCCCGCCCGGTTCCTGAAGAGCGTGACGTTCGAGGGCCTCGGGGCCCACGTCTTCGAGGACGAATGCCGCGAGATGCCGGACCATCCCTTCAATCAGCCCCAGTATCAGGGGACCTCGGTTCTCGTCGTCGGCCTGAACTTCGGCTGTGGCTCGTCCCGCGAACACGCTCCGGAGGCTCTCAGGCGCTGGGGGATCCGGGGGATCGTGGGCGGCTCCTTCGGGGAGATCTTCTTCGGGAACTGCACGGCCCTCGGTATCCCCTGTCTCACTGCGGACACGGCGGACATCGACTGGCTGACGAAAGCAATGGCACGCGATCCCCGACAGGACATCGTGCTCGACCTGGAGAATCAGCAGGTGCGCTTCGGCGAGCGGACGATCCGCGCCACAATCCCGGACGGCGCGCGGAGTCAGCTCATCACCGGCACCTGGAACGCTACCGGAGTCCTCCTCGAGGCGGGCGAGGGGATCCAGCGGGTCGCCAAGAGCCTGCCGTACGTGTCCGGCTACTGAGCCGATCTCGCCGGAATCCTGACCGCAGCCGGTTGCCTCTACAATCTCGTGGTCTGGGTCCTCCAAAGCGATGCGCCGGTTAGAGGACCCAGAGCAACGGGCGGATCTTCAGGCTATCCCGCTTCCAGAAGCCCGTCTCCGTGAGCCAGCCGAGCGCCTCGTCGGGGTCTCGGGTGCGGAAGAGCCCGAGCGACTGCCTGCTCTCGAAGAAGCCTCCGGAGGCTAGCCGTCCCGCACCTCGAAGCTCGATCAGAGCGAACGTCGCCATCTCGGGGTCGGCGACGATTCCATCCACCAGGGTCGCCTGGCGCGAGCCATCGGTGACCACCGGTGGGGACTCCCATGGCTCGACGAACTGGCCGAAGCTCCGGAGCCGGTAGCCCGTCCAGGCGCTGTGCGTGTAGTACGGATCCTCCTCGAGGAGGGACGTGACCTGGTCGGGCTCCCGCGTCCGGTAGAAGATGTCTGCCGTCTTTCCATCGGGCGACGGCCCGCCCCCGATGACGAGCCCGTGGGCCCGGAGATCGAGGAGCCGCTCCAGATGGGCCCGCCGGTGTGGGGCCCGGCGCTCCAGGTAGTCGGGCGCCGTGGTGATGGCAGCGTGATAGACGATCACGGGTGCCACTCAGGGCAGCGGAAAAGGGACAGGCTCAAGAACTTTTCGAATTGGATCGGCAGCGAGTCCAAGGCCTTCCAGAGCATGAGCGCCCAACAGGGCAAGACTGGTTTCGGCTCCGAAGAGAACGAGCGCATACGCCCGCCGGTCCTGGTAGAAGACTTCGGCCCATCCCGCCTGCGATTCTGCCCTACTCCCGTCCGCCAAAACGACGGGCATCATACGGTCTGCCACAATGCCCACCGAATTTAGGAAGCTCGCAGGAAATTGGCAGAACGCGGCACTGGTATCGACCAAACACTTCACCGGCGTACGAGCGCTATTGGGAGCGCCGACGGCCCGAATTTGAATCTCGACGGAGAACGTTCCCATGTACACTCAATCTTAGCATTATCTGTTCGATGGGGGAGGTTCGGAAGGGGGGCGTAGCCCCCCTCCGAAGAAAACCCATGATACCCTAAGTCCAAAAGGAGGGCGAGATTCTCACTGACATCCTGCCTGAGGAGTTAGAGGCGGCCTATCGAAGCGGCCGGCTCAGCGCCGAGCATCTCAACCTCTATCGGAGCTTCATCGCCCGGTACCCGTTCGCGCTGGACGACTTCCAGGTCAGCGCCGTGCGCGCCATCCTGGCGGGCGACTCCGTCATCGTGTCGGCCCCCACCGGCGCCGGCAAGACCCTGATCGCGGAGTTGGCCATCTACCAGGCGCTGGCCCGACGCCGGCGGATCGCCTACACGACTCCCATCAAGGCGCTCTCGAACCAGAAGTACGCCGACTTCTGCCGCCAGTTCGGGGCGGCGGAGGTGGGGATCCTGACCGGCGATGTGAAGGTGAACCCTCGGGCGCCCGTCCTCGTAATGACCACGGAGATTCTCCGCAACATGTTCTACACGGGCGGACTCGAAGGGCTCGGGTACGTCGTGCTGGATGAGTGCCACTACATGGGGGACGAGGCGCGCGGGACCGTCTGGGAGGAAATCATCGTCAACGCTCCGAGGGAGGTCGCGCTGGTGGCGCTCTCGGCCACCGTGGCCAACATCGCGGAGATCGCAGAGTGGATCTCCCTGGTCCATCGGCCCATCGTCCCAATCACTAACTTTGATCGTCCGGTGCCGCTCCGGCACCTCATCGCGGACCTCTCCGCGGAGCTCCACCCGATGGACGCGGTCCGCCAGGGGAAGGCGATGTTCGAGGGGGGCGCTCGGATGATGCCGCGGGAGGGGCGAGCGCGTGGCCGCTGGTACTCGCGGCGGGTGGCGGACCCGACCGAGCTGATCGGTGAGCTGGAGCGGCGGGGCTGGCTGCCTGCCCTCTACTTCATCTTCAGCCGCGCGGGGTGCGAGCGCGCCCTGGAGGAGTATCTGGCAGAGGGAACGCCGTTGCTCTCTCGCTCCCGGCGGCGAGAAGTGGACGCCGCTATTGGCGACGCGTCCCAGGACAGCCCCGCCATTCTCGAGTCTTCGCTGAACCAGACCATCTTCGAGGCTCTCAGGATGGGGGTGGGACTTCATCACGCCGGTGTCCTCCCGAGCGTCAAGCGGCTGGTGGAGCTCCTCTTCGAACGCGGTCTCTGTCGCGCGGTCTTTGCGACGGAGACCATGAGCCTCGGCATCCACATGCCGGCCAAGACCGTCGTCCTTCAGGGGCTGACCAAGCGTGCGGACCGGGGCTTCCGGTGCCTGACCCACAACGAGCTGACCCAGATGGCAGGGCGTGCCGGTCGTCGAGGCATCGACACGGAAGGCACGTGCGTGATCGCCCTGGACAGGCGGGATCGCGTCGGGGAGGCCATCTCCACGGTGGACGGCCCGCCGGAGCCGGTCGAGAGCCAGTTCTACCTAGGCTATGGCTCGGTGGCGCTCCTTCTTGCCTCGACGAGTGACCCCGCGACGCTCCGACGCGTGGTCGAGTCTTCCTTCGGCCAGTACCAGAACCTCAAGCGGATTCGCGAGGTGGAGTCAGAGGCGAGCTGCCTCGAAGCAGCCCTGACCGAGGCGCGGATCTACGAGCCACCCTGCGGCGACTTCTCGCGGATCGGTCGCTATCGCAAAGTCCGTCAGGAGGTGGAGGCCTGGCGGCGGCAGCGCGGGGGGGGAGCCCGCCGGCATCAGGCGGCGCTCGTGGGGGCTGAGCCGGGGAGGCTGGTGCTGCTGCGTCGGCGGGGCGGTGGGGGTCTCGGGGCCATCCTGAGCGTCCGCCCCATTCGTGGCCACCACGTCCTCGTGGATGCGCTGCTTCCCCATGGCGCGGTAGTCCGGGTCAAGTCGGGGAACGTGAAGAAGGTTTTCTGGGCCACACCGCCGCTCTCGCTTCCCCGCGACTGGCGCCGGCGCCAGAACGGGATCCTGGCCGAGCTCCGGAGGCTCTCGCTCTCCGACCTGCTCGAGCGCGAGGAGCGGCAGAGCCCCGAAGCCGAGTTGGCTGCCATCGAGTGTCACCGCTGCTCATGGGGAGTAGAGCCGCGCTGCGACCAGGCCTGGAAGGAGATGGAGAGGCTCGAGACCCGGCTTGGCCACCGCACCGAGCTCCTCGAGGCACTTCGGAACGCGTACTGGCAAGAGTTCTGCCGGGTGGTGGAGATGCTCGAGCAGTTTGACGCGGTGAAGGCTGGCACGCTCCTCCCCAAGGGGTGCCTCATCGCCTCGCTGCGCCACGACAACGAGCTCCTAGTCGCCGAAGTGGTCCATCGAGGTCTTCTCGCCGACGCCAATCTGGCGGAGGCTGTAGCCCTCTGCTCGTGCTTGCTCGAGGAGGCGCGGTCCGGGGATGCGACGGTGGTGCGCCTCTTCCTGAAAAAGCGCCCGCGGCTCAGGAAGAAGCTCCACCAGCTTGAGGCGCTGACTGAAACCGTCCAGGGGGCCCAGCAGCAACACCACCTCGGGCTGCTCTGCTCCGTCCAGCCCGGCTTCATGCCGTCAGTCTACCGCTGGGCCTCGGGAGATGACGACTGGGCCGGGATCGTCGAGCAGGACTTCGGGGGCCATGAGGGCGACCTGATCCGGGCTATGCGCCGGCTGATCGATCTCCTCCGCCAGCTGGCCGAGGCGCCTGAGGTGCCGGAGCCCCTCTCCACGCTCTTGGGCAAGGCCGCTCGGGCCATTGACCGCGGCATCGTCCTCGAGTCCGCATTGATCTGATCCGCGTGGTACACTGACCTCCGCTGAGGACGGCCCATGGCTCGAGACGGAGGGTCGATGATTCACTCTCACCTCTCGGTCACCAAAGTGACTCCCCTGGCGTCTCGTGGCCTGGTGGTGGCCGAGCACCCGCTGGGAGCCGAAGTCGGTGCGGGGATTCTCAAGCGCGGCGGCAACGCCGTCGACGCCGCCGTGGCCACCGCCTTCGCGATGACGGTAGTGGAGCCGTTCATGTCCACCATCGCAGGCGGGGGAACGATGGTGATCTACCTGGCGAGGCGGGGCGAAGGCGTGGCCCTAAACTTCAATGTCCAGGCGCCGGCGGCCTGTCACGAGCGGATCTTTCCCCTGGCCGATGGAGTGGCAGGGGACCTCTTCCCCTGGCGCCGGGTCGTGGACGATCAGAACATCGTGGGGCACCGTGCCGTGGCCGTTCCTGGGTCGGTGGCCGGGCTCTGCCTGGCGCTGGAGCGGTACGGAACCATGGATCTGGCAGACATCCTTAAGCCGGCCATCGCGCTGGCCCGGGATGGGCTCATCCCTGATTGGTACCTGGCCCTCACCACGGCGGTCTACGCGCAGGAGCTCACGGCCTTCCCGGAGACCGCACGCACCTACCTCCGGGATGGCCGCCACGTTTATCGTCCCCCGGGTCTGGCCGAAGGCGACCGTGTTCGCTACCCTGACCTGGCCCGGAGCCTCGAGCTGATCGCCAAGGAGGGCCCTCGGGCCTTCTACCATGGTGCTCTTGCCGAAGCCATTCATGAGGAGATGGCAGCTCACGGAGGCTTTCTCACTCGGGACGACCTCGCCGCCTACCAGGTGCGGGTCGGGCCGCCGCTGAGGGGCCGTTACCGCGATCTGGACCTCCTCTTCTCGCCGGGGGCGACGGCCGGGATCACCTCCCTGGAGATCCTGAACATCCTGGGGGTGTTTCCGGGCAAACAGGTCGGCTTCGACTCCCCACGGGGGCTTCACCTCAGAGCTGAGGCCGTGCGCTACGCCTTCCTGGATCGGCTGACCTATCTCGGGGATGCCGACCGGATTGAAGCGCCGTGGGCTGCCCTCGCATCGAAAGAGTATGCGGCCGCGGTGGGCGGGCTGCTCAAGCCCGGGGGCCCTCGCTCCGCGAAACCGGCACCCGACCCCTGGCGGTTCGAGGGGAAGCCAGCTGCTCACCGCCGGCGCGCGGCAGGCAGGGTTGGTGGGGGAGACTCGACCACTCACATCGGCGTGGTGGATCGCCAGCGGAATCTGGTCTCGCTGACGAACACGGCCGTTTCTCTGTTCGGCTCTCGTGTAGTCGTGCCGGGGACCGGGATTCTGCTCGGGAACGGCATGATCTGGTTTGACCCGGAGCCGGGGAAACCCAACTCCGTGGGGTCGCGGAAGCGCGCGCTGGTGAACATGGTTCCGGTGGTGACGCTCAGGCGGGGAGTCCCGTACCTCACCCTGGGCGCGCCTGGGGGAAGGAAGATCGTCTCGGCGATCCCGCAGGTGCTGGCAAACCTCGCGGATCTCGGGCTCTCCCCGCAGGCGGCCATCGAGGCGCCGCGCCTTCACACGGAGGGGCAGGAGCTGTGGGTGGACAGTCGCGTCGGCGAGAAGGCCTTGGCGCAGCTCAGACGCATGGGCCATTCGGTGGTGAGCAAGCACGAGGACTACTCGACCTTCTACCTTGCGCGCCCCGTGGCCATCCGGGTCGGCAAGAAGGGGCTCGAGGCGGGGCTCGATCATCTCAGGGCGGCCGCAGCCGCCGGGCACTGAGGCTATAAGGAGGAGACGCGCATGCTTGAGGAGAAGGTGATTGCGAGCTGGCGGTACAAGAAGGGCGTGCTGGATCCCAAGACCTCGTCACTCTGCTACCTCGCGGCAAACTTGGCCGCGGGAAACACCCACTGAGCGAAGCGCGACCTGGCAGGTGCCAGAGCCGCAGGGGCATCCGAGGAAGAGGTGCGGGAGGCCATCAGCTTTGCCATTCGCGCCAACGCCGCCAAGGTGCACGCCGACATCCTGAAGGTGTGGGACGGCCAGCGGTAGGAGGGGTTCATGGCAGAGGTCAATCTGACGGCAGCCTTCTCCAGCATCCCGGGGGCTGAAGGCGAAGCCCTCAAGCAGGTCCTCACGGAAACCATCGAGCAGTTGGCGCAGGAGGAGGGCAAGTTCAAGAAGGCAAGGGTGGTGTTCACGGAGTCGGATGAGCGGTGCGGGCTGACCGCCGAGCTTGACGGCGTGAAAAAGGAAGGTGTCCCTCTTCAGCTCGATCTCGACCTCCTGGAGGATGCCAAGAGCAATTCCAGCGCCCGAGCCCAGCTCAAGGAAGAGATCCGGCTCTACTTCCGGCGCGTGCGCGGCGAGTCCACGGGAGCCCGATGACGTCGGAGGACGGCCTCCTCCTGTACGTCTACAGGGGCCTCGTCTTCAAGGTGGCCGAGGGGGTGCAGACGCCCAAGGCGGGCTCGCTCCTCTTCTGCCGCCACCTGGAATTTTGTCCGGGAGAGCGGGTGCTCGAGCTGGGGACCGGCGTGGGGCTCGCCGCTGTCCTTGCCGCCAAGGCGGGATGTCAGGTGGTGGCCACCGATGTCGTCCCCGAATCCGTCTCTTGTGCCCGCGAGAATGCCCTTCTCAACGGCGTCGCCGAACGGGTGGAGGTCCTCCTCGGTGACTGCTACGAGCCGATCAAGGGGAGAACCTTCGACCTGGTCTGCGCCAATCCTCCCCAGATGCCGACCCCGGCGGGAAGGGGTCGGAGCGATCCCGTCGCCGCGGCCGACAACGGAGGCGAGGATGGGTGGGCGATCCTCGATCGGGTCATTGAAGGTGCTCCGGCTCATCTGAATCCGGGCGGGAGGCTTCTCTTCACCATTTTCGGCTTCCTGGGTCGGAAGACCGCCTTCTCCAGGCTCGAGGCGGTCGGTTTCAGCCCGCGCGTCATCGGGAGCGAGGTGCAGGCGTTTCCGCGGATCGGCTACGAGCGGCTCGACCACATCCGGAGTTTGGACCGAGAGAGCGTTCTCCCCGAGACAGGCCTCCCTAGCACGATCGAGCGCTTCGTCATTCAGGGCGCCAAGGGATCGTGAAGCTCCTCATCGTCAACGCCGATGATTTCGGACTGACGAACGGAGTGAGCCGCGGGATCCTGGAGGCCTACCGCAAGGGGATCGTGACCGGCACCTCACTCCTCGTCAACCGTCCGGTGGGCGTGGAGCTTCTGGCCCAGCTCCAGGCTTCCGATCTCGGCGTCGGCCTCCATCTGAGCCTCACCCTCGGCGTGCCCGTCTCCATCGCCTCGGCAGTGCCCTCGCTGGTTGACGCAGAGGGGAAGTTCATCCGTGATGCCCGACAACTCGCGGCCCGCGCCAAGCGTGAGGAGGTCGAAGCGGAGCTCCGCGCACAGGTGAACGCCTTCGTCACCCTCATGGGACGCTCGCCCACGCACCTCGACAGTCACCATCATGTCGGTCGCGACGCCCCGATCCGGGAGACGCTGCTCGCGCTGGCCAGAGAACTCGCGGTTCCCGTGCGGAGTCAGGACGACGAGAGCCGCCGGAGCGCGCGGGCGGCGGGCCTGCGCACGCCCGACCACTTCTTCGGTGAATCGGGGCCGGAGCCCTACTGGTCCACGGAGCGCACCCTTGCTCACCTGCGAGCGTTGCCCGAAGGGGTTTCGGAGTTCATGACTCATCCGGGGTTCTACGATCAGGACCTTGCATACAGCCGCTACGGGAAGCAGCGGGAGGTGGAGCTTGAAGGGCTCACCGCGGAAGCTGTCCGTCGGGCTGTCGAGCAGTACGACATCCGGCTCTGTCACTTCGGGCAGCTCTCGTGAGCCGCGAAGCCATCGTCGGCGTAGATGTTGGCGGCACCGTCGTTGCCGCCGCCCTCGTGAGCCTCGACGGGGCGGTCATGGCCAACGCCCAGGCCCCGACGCACGAGCGCGGGCCCGGGACCGCACCAGTGACTCTCGAGGCGCTCCTGGATCATCTCCTGGGGGAAGCCAGGGCGCAGGACCTCCACGTGCTCGGGATTGGTGCCGGGGTACCCGGTGCCGTCGATGCCGAGGAAGGGGTGGTGGGCGAGGATGTCAGGAACGTCCCGGAGCTCGCCCACGTGGCGCTGGCCCGGAGGCTCAGGGAGCGCTACGGCCTGCCGTCCTTCGTCGACAACGACGTCAACGTCCTGGCTCTGGCGGAGCGGTGGTTTGGGGTAGCTCGGGGCGCCAAGTCCCTCGTGCTCCTCGCCCTTGGCACGGGCGTCGGCGGAGGCATCATCCTCGACGGCCGTCTGGTGCGCGGCGCGGCGGGGTACGGTGGCGAGTTGGGTCACATCCCGGTGAACTTCGACGACCGCCCGTGCTTCTGCGGCGGGCGCGGCTGTCTCAAGGCCTACGTGGCGGGCCCCGACATCGCCGCCAGAGCCCGGGAGCGGTCGAAGAATCAGGCCGATCCCCGGCTGCTCGCCCTCGCTGGCGGCGATCCTCAGGGGATCACGGCAGCCCTGGTCTTCAGAGCCGCCCAGGAGGGGAGCTCGCTGGCTGCATCGCTGGTGGAGGAGGTCTGCCAGGCCCTGGGCGCCGGGCTCGCGGTGATCGTCAACGGACTGAACCCGGAGGTGGTGCTGGTCACCGGCGGGGTGGCGGAGTCGCTCAAGCCGTTGGAGCGCGAGATTCGGGACTGGACGGGGCGCTACGCCTTTGCTCGCGCTCTGGCTGCCACCCGGCTCGAGGTGCTCAGCCTGGACAAGCGCGCCACAGCCTTAGGGGGAGCCGCTCTGTTCCTCTACGAGCGAGAGCAGCGCGCCCGCCCCCGAGCCTAAACCCCCTTCAGTCTCTTGATCCGGCCTCGGGCCGAATACGTTGGTTCAGGCCCGAGAGCTACGCCACGGAACGGTTGAACGTCGCCCGGCCAACCGTTCGGAGAATCCGCAGGGGTAGGCCGCTTCGAGCGCGGGCTTTGCCCGCGCAAACTCGGGGGGAGGTTTCGGAAGGGGGGCGCAGCCCGCCTCCGAGGGAAATCAAGCGAGTGAGGGCTCGGGGCGCGCGCGCGCCGGTGCGTCCGAGATGGCCCAGCTCATGCCAGCGGCCACCGCGCAGAGGAGCGCGCCGCTGAGGAAGAAGGGCGTGTAGCTCCCCGTCAGGTCGTGGATCAGGCCACCGGCGTAAGCGCCGATGGCCGATCCGATCTGGTGGCTCAGCGAGACCAGGCCAACCACGGTGCCGCCGGACGTGACCCCAAAGAGCGTGGTGGAGAGGGCCGTGGTGGGAGGGACAGTGGCGAAGTTCACGACGCCGAAGGCCACGGCGAAGACGAAGAGCATCACCGGCTCCCGGACGAACAGGAGGAAGACGAGCGCGACTGCGCGGCCTGCGTAGATCCAGCCGAGCAGCCACTTGTGTCCCCACCGGTCCGAGACCACGCCCGAAGTGAGGGTTGCCGCGACGTTGACGCTCCCCAACACGCCAAAGGCGGTTGCAGCCGTAACCCGATCGATCCCGAGGTCCTCAGCATGAGGAATGAAGTGCGGGGTAATTAGCCCGGCGGTGGTGACGCCGCAGACCCAGAAGCTCCCCATGAGCCACCAGAAGTTCTTCTGACGGGCAAGTCTCGCCAGCGGCTGGGGTCGACCGACCGTCCGCTGGGGCACTCCCCGAGCCTCTACCGGAGCCGGGGGATCGTCCTTGAGAAACATGAGGACCAGGGGCACGGCGATGAGAACTAGGCCCGCCCCGCACCAGAGAAAGGCTAGACGCCAGCCCGCCACCTTCATAAACGCTGCCATGGCCGGGACGACGAGAACTTGCCCCGCCGCGGCCCCGGCCATGACGATACCCATGGCCAGGGCCTTCTTCCTCTTGATCCAGCGGGCGATGGCCACCGCCGCGGTGACTTGGGAGGCCCCACCCACGGCTCCCATGTGGCCGATGCCGAAGGCCAGGTAGACCTGCCAGAGGGTCTGAACAAACCCTACCGCGACCATGGAGATGCCCGCGAGGGCCAAGCTTCCCGCGTAGATCTTCCGAGGTCCGACGCGATCCGCCCAGCGCCCGGCTAGCGCCTGGGTGAGGCCGTAGGTAAGCAGTCCAATGGAAGCCGTGAGGCTCACTGCGGCCCGGTCCCAGCCAAACTCTTGCTCCCAGGGATGGAAGAGGAGGCCGATCGTGGACCGGGTCCCCATGGCCACGGCCATCACGAAGAAGGCTAAGGCAACGATCACCCAGGCGTACGTCAGCTCGCGCTCACGCGGGTCGTCCACGAGGATGTCTCCCTTCTGCGCTCTGCCCCGGTTGTGAGCTGAACACGGCTCGCCCCGATTGTTCACGTCTCCGCAGTTCGATGCTCGAGCGCGTCGGGCGCACTCCACGAACAGTGCCGACAACAAGGCAATGCTGTCAATGGGAATCATCGTGGTGCACGGGTTCCCCTCCCCCCGATTTGGGGGAGAGGGAGGCCTCAGGGTCGTCTCGCACCGAGCTGGAAGTAGGCCGACTGGGGCCGCGGGTATAATGGGTTGCAGCAGCGTTCCCGGAGGAGCATCCATGACGGATCTCGAGCAGGACCTCTGCCGTGTCATCGAGGGGGAGGTGCGCTTCGATACGATGTCGCGCCTCCTCTACTCCACCGACGCCAGTATCTATCAGGTCGAGCCCGTGGGCGTGGTGCTCCCGCGCCACAAGGGCGATGTCCAGGCGGTGATCGAGGTCGCCAACCGCCACGGCGTCCCCATCTTGCCGCGGGGCGGAGGGACCTCGCTGGCCGGGCAGGCGGTGAACCGGGCCGTCGTGCTGGACTTCTCCCCCCACATGAACCATGTGGTGGAGACGAACACCGATGAGGGGTGGTGCCGGGTCCAGCCGGGCCTGGTCCAGGACGAGCTGAACGCGCATCTCAGGCCCTTGGGGTTTCTCTTCGGCCCTGACACCTCTACCTCCAACCGTGCCACCCTCGGGGGGATGATCGGCAACAACTCTGCCGGCGCCCACTCCATCGCCTACGGCCTGACGCTCCATCATGTGCTGGAGCTCACGGTGCTCCTAGCAGACGGGTGCGAGGTGGTGCTCAAGGATCTCACCCCGGAGGCCCTCCAGACCAAGCTCAGAGGCAACGGCCTCGAGGGACAGATCTACCGTGAGCTGGTCCGCATCGTCGGGGAGCACTGGGAGGAGATCCTGGCTCGCTACCCCAAGATTCTGCGTCGCGTCTCCGGCTATAACCTGAACGAGTTCGTCACCGAGCAGCCGTTCAATCTGGCGCGCCTGCTCGTGGGCTCCGAGGGGACCCTGGCGACCGTCGTGGAGGCCAAGGTGCGGGTGGTCCCGCGTCCCCCCCACACGGCGCTGACCGTCGTCCACTATGCCGACCTCCAGGAGGCGCTGGAGTCCTCCGAGGCGATCCTCGAGACCGATCCCTACGCCGTGGAGCTGACCGACAAGATGATTCTCGACCTGGCCCGGGGGAACATCGAGCAATCCCGGCGCATGGGCTTCGTGCAGGGGAATCCGGCTGCCATCATGATCGTGGAGCACGCGGGAGAGAGCGAGGCGGAGGTGCGTGCCAAGGTGGAGGCGCTCGAGCGGCGGCGCAACCAGGCTGGGTTCGGCTTCGCCGCACACCGCGCCTATGACGCCCAGGAGCAGCAGTCGATCTGGAAGCTCCGGAAGGCCGGGCTCGGCCTCCTCCTCGGCACGAAGGGGGAGAAGAAGCCCATCGCCTTCATCGAGGACACGGCCGTTGCCCCTGCCAAGCTGTCGGCCTTCATTCCGCACTTTCGCGAGATCCTTACCAGGCACGGCGCCCAGGCCGGCTACTACGGCCACTGCTCCGTCGGCTGTTTCCACATCCGGCCGCTGATCAACCTCAAGGAGGAGCGTGGCGTGCGCCAGATGGAAGCCATCGCCCGTGACATCGCCGAACTGGTCCTCACGTTCGGCGGAGCGCTCTCCGGCGAGCACGGCGACGGCCGGGCCCGGAGCCCGTTCAACGAGCGCCTCTTCGGCTCGCGCCTGTACGACGCCTTCCGTCAGGTCAAGCGCGCCTGGGACAGGAAGAACCTGATGAATCCGGGGAACATCGTCGATGCCCGGCCGATGACGGAACACCTTCGCTACGGTGCGAGTTACCGCACGTGGCAGCCTGAGACGCTCTTGGACTTCTCGGGGCAGGGGGGATTCGCCGCCGCCGTGGAGATGTGCAACGGCATCGGAGTGTGCCGGAAGAAGCTCGAGGGCACGATGTGCCCGTCCTACATGGCCACCAGAGATGAGGAGCACTCCACACGCGGGCGGGCCAATGCGCTCAGGGCGGTGCTATCAGGCCAGCTGCCGCCCTCGGAGTTCACGGGCAAGCGCCTCTACGAGGTCATGGATCTGTGTCTGGAGTGTAAGGCGTGCAAGGCCGAGTGTCCATCCAACGTGGACATGGCCAAGTTCAAGTATGAGTTCCTGGCCCATTACTACCGGGCCACTGGCCTCCCGCTCCGGAACCGGCTCTTCGGCTCCATCGAGCGGCTCTCTCGAGTGGGCTCGCGCCTGGCCCCGCTCTCCAACTTGGTGGCGAGCTCCGCGCTGAACCGGTGGCTGCTCGAGCGCGCCGTCGGGATTGACCGGCGGCGTCCCCTCCCGGCGTTTGCGTCGGAGACGTTCACCGCCTGGTTCCGGAAGCGCCGCGTGACCGCAACGGGGGAGCGGGGCGAGGTTGTCCTCTTCCACGATACCTTCGTCACCTACAACACCCCGCACATCGGCAAAGCTGCGGTGGGGCTCCTGGAAACGGCGGGGTACCGGGTGCTGCTCGTAAACAAGCAGTGCTGCGGCCGCCCGTTGATTTCGAAGGGGCTGCTCACGGAAGCTCGGGCCCACGCAGCCTGGAACGTGGCCCAGCTCTTCCCCTATGCGCAGCGTGGCGTGGCCGTCGTGGGGCTCGAGCCGTCGTGTCTTCTGACGCTGAGGGACGACTGTGTCGAGCTTCTCGGAGGTGAGGAGGCCCGGATGGTGGCCCGGCAAAGCTTCCTGCTGGAGGAGTTCCTGCAGCGGGAGCGCGTCCACGGGCTCACTTTGGCGTTCAGGCCGAACGGCCGGAGGGCGCTGCTCCACGGTCACTGCCATCAGAAGGCGCTGGTCGGCACCGCCGCGACGGTGGCGGCGCTCGAGTGGGCAGGGCTCGCCGTCGAGGAGGTGGATTCAGGCTGCTGCGGGATGGCGGGCTCCTTCGGGTTCGAGCGGGAGCACTATGACCTCTCGGTCTCTCTCGCCAATCGCCGGCTGGTCCCCGCGGTGAAGGCGGCGGGCCCCGATGTGGAGGTGGTGGCGCCGGGCATGTCCTGCCGCCAGCAGATCGAGCACCTGGCAGGGCGGCGGGCCAAGCATCCGGCGGAGGTTCTCTGGGAGTCCCTCGGGCGGTGAGCCTTCACCCTACCTTACCTCCTCGAGAGGAGGCAGAAGGTGAGGGATGGCTGCCACCCTGAGCGTCCTCGCCGTGCTGTTGGCCTCCTTTATCAAGGGGGCCATCGGATTCGGCTTTCCCACCGTTTCAACGTCTATCCTGGCCCTCTTCATGGATGTGAGGGCCGCGGTCGTGATCCTGATCCTGCCCAACCTGGCGATGGACGGGATCCTGGCCTTTCGCCGGCCCGGGGTCCTGCTCACGCTCAAGCGCCACGCGATCCTGTACGCGTTCGGAATCGTGGGGACCTTCGTGGGCACCTACCTACTGAAAACCATTTCCCCGAGCCTGGCGTTGCTGATCCTCGGGGGGTTCGTACTGGTCTTCGTGACGATTAACCTGAGCCGGGTCGCCTTCCGCGTAGCCCCAGGCTTGGAACGGCTGCTGTCGCCCCCGATCGGGTTCTTGGCAGGGGTCCTGGGAGGAATCACAAACGTCCCTGGCACCCCCCTGCTGCTCTACTTCTACGCCCTCGGGATGGACAAAGTGGAGTTTGTCCGCTCCATCGCCTTCTCGTTCCTCATTTATAAGGCGGCCCAGCTGGTGGCAATCACCCAGGCGCGCCTGGTGACGCCCCGGCTCTTCGCGCTCTCCGTCCTGACGACGGGGGTTGGGCTGGGGGCGTTCTGGCTAGGGCTGCGTGTGCAGGATCGTGTAGCCCAGGAGACGTTTAACCGCGCGGTCCTCCTATTCCTAGCTATGCTAGGAGCTTTGCTGGTCGTCCGCGCGATCAGCGCGGAATTCTAGGAGTAGCCAGAACTAAGCTTCTTTGATCGGTTGGAACGGCACTAGTGTCAAGGACGGGTCGGCGACACCACGACGTCCGTCGGGCTCCTCCGAAGAAAGCTCTCGACGTTTTCCACGGCCCGGAGCAGGCCGTCTCGGATGACCTCGGGAGTCTGTCCGGCGATGTGGGGAGAAAGCACGACATTGGGAAGCGTCAAGAGCGGGTCGTCGGCTTTCAGTGGCTCCTCGTGAAAGACGTCAAGCCCGGCTGCCAGAACGCGTCTCTCGCGGAGGGCGTCGAGCAGCGCTTGGCGATCTACGAGCGCCCCCCGTCCTGTGTTGATCAGGATCACCGCGGGTTTCATGAGCGCGAATTCCGACGGGCCGAGGAATCCCTCGGTCTCGGGGGTGAGGCGCAGGTGGAGGCTCACCACGTCGGCGTTCCGGAGCAGTTCTTCCTTTGAAGCTGCTCGGGCGCCCACTGCGTGAGCCCGTCCCGCATCTCCTCGGGCGCTCCACCCCAGCATCTCCATCCCGATCGCGCGGCCGAGGACTGCCAATCGGCTTCCGATGGTCCCGAGACCGAACACCCCGAGAGTCTTTCCCACAAGCTGGGTCAGGAGCTCCTTCGGCCAGGCGCCGCCGCGCAGCTCCCGGTCCAGCAGGGGAATGCGCCGGGCGACGGCCAGCATGAGCGCCAGCGCGTGCTCGGCCACCGCGTGGGCGTTGACCCCCGGAGTGTTTGTGACCGTGACGCCGTGCAGCCGAGCCGCGTCCAGGTCGATGTTGTCCACGCCGGTCCCCCAGACGGACACCAGCTGGAGTGCGGGGCACGCGCCGAAGACCGTCTCGGTGAACCGAGCGTGGGCCCGGATGTTGATGGCGATCCGGGCATTGCCCATGCGGCGGATCAGCTCCCCTTCGTGCTGGGCGCCTCGTTCGGTGAAGACCCGGAGCTGGCCGAGGGCTCGGGCGCGCTCGTGGGCGGCCGTGCCTTGAAACACGGATGGAAAGTCGTCGGGCACGACAATCTCGACGTTCGGTCTCATGGTGGGAACACCTCGGTTCGAGGACAGCGCCGATTCCCCATGGCGGGGGTCCGCGGGCCGGCCTGCGGAGCGCGGGGCCCCCGAGAGAGGCCCGGCCCGTCGTCAGCCACCTGCTGAGGAAAAGACTGACTGGGCGGCTGCGACGCCGCCCCCGGGCTCGGTCTTGTAGCCGAGGTCCCTCAGGGTCAGCTCCAGCGCGGAGAGGGTGGGCAGCAGATACTGGGGGCTGGCGGTGATCCCCATGTGCCCGACGCGAAGCGCGGTCGTGCGGAATTTGTCAAGGCCGGTGCCGATGAGGATCCCGTAGCGGTCTCGCATGTGGCCCACCACCGTGCCCGCCTCGACCCCGTCTGGGGTCCTCAGACAGGTGACTGTGTCCGAGGCGATGGAGGGATCTGGGAACAGCTCGAGCCCCATCGCTTCCAGTCCCGCTCTAAACGCTCGGCCTGCTGCCGCGTGCCTCTCGAAGCGGTTGGCGAGCCCTTCCTCCAGAATCAGGTCCGCTGCGGCCCGCATGGCGGAGGTCAGGTGAGTGGGGATCGAGACGGGCTGGCGCCGCGGGATGCCGTCGGGAATCTTTCCGCCGCGGGAGATGGGGATCCACAGTTCCTTCCAGCGCAGGAGATCGTACACCAGGCTGCTGGCCCGCCCGGACCGCCGCTCCATGGCCTCCCAGGCCTTGGAGCTCACTCCCACCAGGGCCATGCCCAGCGGGGCGGCGAGGCACTTCTGCGATCCGGTCATGTTCAGGTCCACTCCCCACTCGTCGGTTCTGACGTCTAGGCCTGCCAGCGAGGAGACCGTGTCGAGTAGAAAGAGCGCGCCGGCTCTCCTGGCAATCCGCCCGACCTCGGCGGCCGGGTACGTGGTACCGGTGGAGGTCTCGTTGTGGACCAAGGTGAGGGCTTTGGGCTTCACCCGCTCCACGACCTTCTCGAGTTCAGTCAGGTCCAGCAGTGTCCCGAGCTCCGCGGTCACCTCGGTCACCTGGGCCCCCACCCGGCGCATGATCTCACGCATGAGCAGGCCGAACTGGCCGGCCACGATGACGACCACGCAGTCCCCGGGCTCCACGACTGAGACAGCGGCGGATTCCAGGGCGGTCCGGCCGGACCCCGGCATCAGAATGACCTCGCCGCTGGTCTGGAAGATCTCCTTCAAGCGAAGGCAGGTGGGCTCGAGGATGTTGAGGTCAAAGCGAAGATCGTACTGGATGGTGGGCGGCTGGTTCATCGCCTGGATCACGGGCCAGGGCAATTCGGTTGGACCGGGGATCATCAGGACCGGCCTGCTGTTGCCGGCGCCCCACAGGATGGGTGTGTTCACGTCGCTCCTCCTTGCTCGGGGTTAGCTTCACGAACCAACCGCGCTCCCATTCTATCCCCACTGCCTTGGTCTCACCACTGTCTTGAGAGGGGGCACTTTGGAACTGCTGAATTTTGTTGGCTTCCAAATGGGGTTCCGGGGTGCAATAGGGATTGGGGGGTCTGCCGGACTCCTCAGATTCACCCCTCAATGTTCGCTGGCAGAGTGCCGACCACTGAAAAAGGGGAGGTGTCCCTTTGTGGATAAGCTAGTGCAGTTTGTCCGGTCAGCGCTGCGCCCCCCGCAGACTAGGGCTGGCCGGAGGAGGTCAACCGGTGAGCGATCCTGAGACGGTCACGTAGACCAGCAGGAAGATTCCATGCGAACGATCCTGGCCATCGAGGATAGCGCGATCCACCTGAAGATTCTCTCCCGATATCTGGAGTCTTCGCTCGGGTGCCGGGTGCTCCAGACCGTCGACGTTGAGGAAGCCATGGTCACGCTCCTCCGCGAGCGGCCGGACCTGATAATCGTCGACCTCATGATGCCCGAGCTCGACGGGGTCGATCTGCTCATGATCCTCCAGGCGAAGGCTAGCTGGCGCGAGATCCCCGTCGTGGTCCACTCGGTCGCGAACGAGCGTAACCGAGTTCAAGCCCTCATGAACCTGGGCGTCAAGGACTACATCCTCAAGCCGTTCGACCCCGAGACAGCGATCCCCAGGCTCAGGAAGATCCTCACCACCCTCCCGCCGGTGGCCACCCGAACACTCCCCGAGCGCTGGTTACCGGCCCCGGGACGGATTCCCGTCCTCCTGCTCACGGCGCAGGCTGAATTCGGGGAACGGGTTCGGCGCGAGGCAGATCCGCTCTACGATGTCGTGCTGGTCGACTCGGGTCCGGCAGCGCTGGCGGCAGCCATCGAGTGTCCTCCGTGGGTCATCTTCTTGACCTCTGAGATCTTCCCCTGGGACCTCACGAAGACCATGAGAAGCCTGCGCGCCCTGAAGGCGCTGGAGCAGATCCCGATTATCCCGCTTGCACAGTTTGAGCTGGACCCGGTCCAGACCAGGCTCACCCCTCCCTATACCATTGCTGGGGATTTGCGGCGAATCACGGTGACCCTCGAGGACACCTTCACCCTGACCTGTCTCGATGCGCTTAGGACAGCCCTTCGTCAGGCCGTCGGGCGCCAGACGGAGGCGCTGGTGTTCGATGGGGCCCCTCTCCGAGGCGGGCTCCAGGTCTCCCTTGCCGCCTTTCGAGAGCTGGCCCACGAGCTTGACGTCCAAGGGTTTCTCAAGGTGAGGGGCCGGTTGGCCCAGCTATCCGCTTCGTCCGCCCCGGCTCGGCGTGCCGCAGGGGACTCGCTAGGCATGTAAGGCCGAACCTCAGTTAAGGCCGAACCTCGGTGAGCCGTCCCTTCCGCCAGATCAGGTAGAGGTTCCGGCCGTAGATGAACAGGCCGGCCCCTTGCCCGAGAATGAAGACTGGGTCCTGCCGCAAGATCGCGTAGCTCAGGAGCGCCACCCCGCCGCCCACGCTGAAGTACCAGAACTGGACGGGCACCACGCTTTCCTTCTTGCGCTCAGACACGATCCACTGAACCAAAAAGCGCATGGAGAAACACGCCTGGCCGAGGAGCCCAACGGCTAAGAGGGCCCAACTCATTTCCTGGACACAAGATCCGTTCATGGGTCGCCACCTCTGAGCGGTGTGCTACAATGCCGGTTCATGATCACGGGCTACGTGCTGATCCGTCTGCTCCCGGGTCTGGAAGCCGAGGCGATCCAGGAAATTCGGGTCATCCCGGGCGTCGCCGACATCGCCCTCGTCTTCGGGAGCTGGGACGCGGTGGTCCACGTTGAGGCCAAAAGCCTCAACGCCTTGTCACGGCTGGTCGTCGGCCAGATTCGGGGCATCCGGGGCGTGCAGGCCACCGAAACGCTGGTGGCCGCCGAGGCCTAAGCACCCACAACTCGACCTTACTGCAGCACTCTCGACCCTTCAAGCCGAACAGCTGCGGTGCTAGTGTGCCGTGGGCCGCCAAGCGCATGACGCCACGATCCGAGCCCTCCCATATGAGGCAAATGCGATAGCACTGGGCCGCTTCGAGCGCGGGCTTTGCCCGCGCCACCGGAATTGGGGGGAGGTTCGGAAGGGGGGCGTCAGCCCCCCTTCCGAGGGGATCAGGCGGCGCGGGCCTCCCCCGAGAAGGCCGTGATGACGTAGGTGCCGCTCTTGGCGTCGCGCTCGAGCGTGACGAGCTTGTGCTTGGCGGCATCCTCCAGGAGCTTGCTGAAGGTGGAGTAGCCGAAGTAGGACTCGTTGAAGGCAGGGTTCTTCCGGATCATGGTCTGCTTCACCATCGAGCCCCAGAGCGTCTCCTTGTTCTCCCGCTGGAGGGCTTGGATCGCCTCCGCCAGCTGGGCGAAGGCCTCGGCCTTCTTCTCGGGGAGCCCGCGGAGCAGTGTGGTCTGCTTGGACTCGCGGATCAAATCTTCGTAGAAGATGAACTCGT
>JBHIAB010000034.1:0-20434 GCA_046758385.1 Methylomirabilia bacterium
GGGCGCCCCGGCGCATGCCTGGTATGGCCTGCTTGATCACTCCAAATCATGGGGCCCTATTTAGGAGCGCGTCTGTCGCCTCGGGCCATTCAGAGATAGGGGAGGGCGTCCTCGCGTTGCTCCGCTCCCGGTTGCGTCTGAGTTGCGTATTGTGCCACGATCTGCCGCGATCTGCCGAGTCGTGTCTCTTAAGCATCAGGAACTTAGAGCCCGGGCCGCAAACGGAAGATCCTCGCTTACAAGGTCACTCCCGACCTCTACAAGTAGTTCGCGCGAGAGCCCTCACCTCATGCCCCCTCGTCGCTGAGACCACCTGTCGCGGGTCCATCCATCGCGTGGAGCGGCGTGAGCCGGTTCACAGTCCCGATTTTCATCCGCTCCTGGCACGGAGCTTGCTTGGATTTTTCTCTTCGCCGGCGGTGACTGAAAAGAGTTTCACTGCGGCGTTCCTGCCAGGAGGAGCTTTACCCGGTGTCTCCGGTGTTGCTGATTGGGAGAGAAAATGAGCTGCGTGGGCTCGTAGCCCAGGCCTGCGCGGATCGGGGTCTCCCGCTGCGCACTGCCGAGACGGTCTCGGAGGGTGTGCGATTTCTCGCCGGCAGCCCGGCGTCTCTTGTCATCGTCGACGACGGGTGCCTGAGGGTCGGGTGGCCCGAGCAGCTGAGAGTGTTCGATCACGTCGCCCCCGGAATGCCGGTCGTGGTGCTCGTTACGGAAACCACGCCGGTCGCCGAGCGCGTCAAGGTTGAGGCTCTGGGATATTCGGTCATCACGAAGCCGATTGAGGCCGAGACCCTTCTCGCGAGGATCGAGAGTCTGTCGCTGGGAACAAGTGCCGGCCACCAGAAGTTCTAAACAGTGCAACGGGATGCCGAGCTATGAAGGGTCACATTTTAGCGCCTGAATTCGGGCAGAACTCAGTCGCGGATTCCCAACGGATCGCGCGGGATGCCCGATGGGTGGCGCTGCGTCCGCTTCAGCTTGCATGCCCCGCCCCCTCGCAACGTGATCGATCCCGCACTGGAGAAGTGAACGGTCTCACATCACACGCTTGACGTGTCGCCGCGTCGCTCGCAGTCTGCCGCAGTGTCCCGGCGGTTCTTGACATTCCTGCTCCGTCCATTGCAGTCTGTCTATCCGGGCAGGACCGCGATGGCGTCGATCTCGACGAGCAGGTCGTCGCGGGCCAGGCGAGAGATCTCCACCAGGGTGCTCGCTGGCCGGCTCGGGCCGAAGTATTCCTGCCTCACCGTGTTCACCTTCTCCCGGTCGGCCACGTTCCTCAAAAAGACCGTGACCTTGCAGATGTCCGCGAAGGTCGCGCCAGCCGCCGCCAGGCACCTCTTCAGGTTCTCGTGGACCTGGCGAGCCTGCGCGACCGCGTCGTTCTCACCAACAGTTTGCCCGTGCTCGTCGGAGGCCGTACACCCGGAGATAAAGACCAGCTGGCCCACCTTCACTACGTGAGTAAAGTGGCTGATCGGCTCTGACATTCCCGCGACCCGAATCTCTTCCTTCCGCCCCACAAGGCTCATGGGTGTTTCTCCTCTCGGCCGGTTCCGCTCGCTTTCTCCTGACGGCCCGGCACTTGACTCGTTTCCCTGCCGTGTGCGAGGGTGAGGCCATGAAACCTCGTTCCCGAACGCCCGCGCTCTGGGTGCTCGCCTCCCGCCGCCGCCCGTCTACCACTGCCGATCCTGTGGAGGCCGAGCGTCGTAGAGTCTACAAAGCGATGAACCCCGGGGAACGCCTGGCTCGGGCCCTCGCCTTGTCTTCGTTCGCTCTCAAGCTTCGCCAGTCGGCTCGGCTCTCACGTCGCCCATGACAGCGGCAGCGCAGTTTGAGGATACCTTGGCTCGCCTCGTTGCAGTCTTCCAGAAGCGAAGGGTCTCTTATGCGTTGATGGGTGGCCTCGCCGTTGCCGCATGGGGCGTGCCTCGTGCGACAGAGGACATCGACCTGCTCGCTGACGCGAGCCCATCACCTGAACTTGACGCAGCCCTCCGCGCCGCAGGCTTCGAAGCCGAATGGCGTCGGGGAGACGCCAACGACCCGATTCCCTTGCTCCTCCGCCTTGGCAGCGGCTCTGGTCCCGAGATCGACGTCGTCTGTGCCACACGGGCCTGGGAGCGGGAGATGCTCGGCCGTTCGATCGGCGTCCGTATGCCAGAGGGGCCGGAGACTCCGGTCGTCGCTGTCGAGGATCTCATTGTTCTCAAGCTGATGGCGGGAGGGCCAGGTGACCTTGCTGATGTGGCCGACCTGCTTGAGCGCGCCGGCCCCCTGTCTGAACTGGAGAAACGTGCAGAGGCGAGAGGGGTGTCAGAGCTCTTGCGACAGGTCAGGGTCTCAATGGGACGCTAGCTCGCTACCCCAGCATGCGCTCGTAGCGGCCGTAGTCCTTGGCCGCCTCCATGAACCACGTCACCACGTCGGGGTTGGAACGGGGGGGGATCTCACAAGAGGTGGACAGGATGAAGGCCGAGCGATGGGCCGCCGTGTCCACGCACCGCTTCACCTCGGCTTCGATTTGCGCCTTGCTGGCCCGCTCGAAGATGGTCGCGTCCACGTTGCCGATGGTGACCACTTTCTTCGAGCCCAGTTCCGTCAGGCGTTGCAGTTGGTCCACGCGCAACTTGGGGTCGGCCTGCTGATCCTGATCGATGGAGAGGGTGGTGAAGCCGGCGTCGATCAGGTCCTCGTAGATCGGGTAGGTCGTGCCGCAGATGTGGACCGTGATGCCCACCTTCTTGGCCTTGTAGTACTCCACCAGCTCCCTGTAGTAGGGGGCGATGAACTCCCGGTAGTTGTCGGGCGAGATCAGGCTGATGGAGGCCGTGGGGTCGGAGAAGCTCAGCCCGATCTTGGTCTTGACGATGGCGTCGTACCAGCGCTTGCAGTACTCGGTGCTCCAGCGCATGAGCTCGTGGATAAAGGCGGGATCCTCGAAGGTGTCCAGCAGCATGACCTCCGGGTTGCGCATGAGCATGGCGATGGTCCAGGGCCCGACGGCCACCGCGCCGATCGCGGTAGGCAGGTTCGCCTGCACCAGCGCTTGGCACTGCTCGAGAAAGCCAGGGAGGCGTCCGTCCTTGTACGGGTCCGGGATTTCCATCGTGGCCAGCTTGCCCTTGTCCTCCTGGAGGACATGGCTGGCGATGGAGGGGACCACGTAGTCCGAGTACTTCACCTTGCACCCTGCGGCCTCGGGCTCCTTGGCCAGATCGTTGTACGCGAGGACCACCTCGGGCTGGTAGCGCTCGTAGTAGTTCAGCATGGCCTTGATGGCCTTCTGGGGGTTGGTGCAGTACTCCTCGATGGATAGGCCGTCCAGAGTCCCGGCGAAGGACCCCGCGATCGGATACACCGGGACGCGGTCGGTGAAGGTGCGCTTGTAGGCTGCCACCACGCGCTCCCGGGGCGTGTACCGTGCTTTGCCATGCTGAGCATCGGCAGCCGTCGGATCGATCATTGGTCGCTCCTTCGGGTGAAACTTCGCGTTAAACGAACATCCTCGGCTACCACAGTAACGATCGGGCCTCCGCCTGTCAAGGCAACCTCCCGATGTCGCTGCCGAGCGCTGAGGGTGTTGGTGGCGCTGCCAGCTTCCCGCGTTCCTGATGTTGATATATAGTAGGACGCAGGCAGAGGCTTGTTCAGCAGGCTCGCCTATCACGCTTGACAACCCTCTGCACCCCGGCCTAGACTCCCGCTAGCTCGAACAGCTTTAGCCGTCCACACCGGTGGAGGAGGGCTGCCCTATGAAAGTTGTGCGGATGGATCTCGCGGATGCGGCGAAGCTCGTGAGGGACGGTGACCTGATCACGACTGGGGGTGCGACGTTCAACCGCGCGCCGATGGAGATGATCCGGGAGCTGATTCGCCAGGGACGGAAGGGTCTGTCGCTGGTGGATCGCGAACCGTCCATCGACTTTGACATGCTCATTGGAGCGGAGTGCGTCGAGAAGGTGCGGGCGGGCATGCTGGCGTTCGAGATCTTTGGGATGGCTCCGAACTTCCGGCGGAAGGCGGAAGCCAGGCAGCTCATCGTCAAAGAGGGGGCATGCCAGCCGATCATCGCGGGTTTGCGGGCGGCGGCCATGGGGATCCCGTCACTCCCCGTCAAGGGCATGGCAGGTTCGGACGTGCTTGAGATCACCGAGGTGATCGGCGGCTACAAGCAGATAGAGGACCCCTTTACCGGAGAGAAGCTGATCGCCGTGCGGGCCATCGAGCCGCACGTGGCGATCATTCACGCCCAGAAGGGAGATCAGTACGGCAATGTGCGGATCGAGGGGCCGGTCTACGAGGATGTGATCAAGGCGAAGGCCGCGCAGCGTGTCGTCGTCACCGTGGAGGAAATGGTGCCCACGGAGGAATTCCGGCGGCATCCCGAGCTGACGACGCTCCCGCACTTCCTCGTGGATGCCGTCGTCGAGGCGCCGAGCGGCGCCTCCCCGACGTCGTGCTTCAACTACTACGATGCCGACTACGATCACGTGCGGGAGTACATAAGGTATGCCCAGGAGGACCGCTTCATCGAGTACCTGGACCGCTACGTCTTCGGAGGGGTGAGCGCATGAGCGTCGACACGGTCACGAGGACCGACACTCCGGACCTGATGATCTCGGCGATGGCCTCAGAGATTGCCGACCACGACGCGGTTCTGCATGGCGTCTCCTCGCCGCTGCCGATCCTGGCGATGAGCGTGGCGCGCCGCATCCACGCGCCGAACATGGCCTACCTTTCGGGTGCGGAGGGGGTGGACCCGCAGGTGGAGCAGATCTTTCCGTCGTCATTCGACCCCCGCCAGACAAGGGGTTGCGTGGCGTACTTCGGCCTCCACGAGGCCTTCGACTTGGCGCAGCGGGGTGAGCTCCAGGTCATGTTCCTCGGGGCCGGGCAGATCGACCGGCATGGCAACACGAACCTGAGCCTAATCGGGAGCCGCGACCACCCCAAGGTGCAGCTTCCCGGGGGCGCCGCCACGGCGTTCCTCATGCCGATCACCCCCAAGGTCGTCATCTGGGTTGCCCGTCATTCGCCGCGGACCTTCGTGCAGGAGGTCGATTTCGTCACTGGCCAGGGCTACAACAATCGCACGGAGGAGCAGCGGCGGAATCGGCTGAAGGTCGTGACCAACCTGGGTGTGATGAGCTTTGACAACGAGGATCGCGTGATGCAGCTGGACTCCGTCCACCCGGGTCATACCATGGAGGAAGTCCAACGGCAAACCGGATTCGAGTTGCTGATTCCTGAGGGCGGTGTCCGCGAGACACCCCTTCCCACGCCCGAGACACTTGCGATCATCAACGAGCTCGACCCTGAGCGGGTGCGCTGGTCGGAGTTTCGGTAGGCGCATGGCCAGTCCCTCTTGACTGGAGGGAGAAGTGAGGCCACCTTCGAGCCCCCCCGCGACCCATCCCTCCTGAGTCCGCCTTCAGACCCCGGGTAGATCCCAGCCTTCGGCCTTCTCGGGAATTTCTACCGGCATTTTTTTCCACCACGAGGAACTTTTTGCCACCTTTGTGGCACCCCCCTGGACCGAGGAGAGCCGACGCCTGTTTATTTTTTTTGGTTTTTCAATATGTTTCGGGTATGTACTGATTTGTTGGGGGCTTGGCATGATACTTGTAGTACCCCCGCCCCGAAAGGAGAGCTGCCATGAAAGAGACCCAGGCCCAGTTGGAACGAGAGCTCCGCCAGACCATGGCGCGGCTCAAGCAGCTCGGTGGGGCCGTGGTGCTGGAAGACCTCCCGGGCGCGATCGGAGACATCTCCTCGCTGGCCGATTCCCTGGATACTGTCCAGGTGTGCGAGACCCGGGAGATCGGCTTTGCCACCCGGAGCCTTCTCGTGGAGCGGGCCAACAAGCTCTCCGAGGCGCTGGACCGGCTCCGCTACGGTGTCTACGGGGTCTGCCAGGAGTGTGAGGAGCCCATCGCTCCGGCCCGCCTTTGCGTGATGCCGGAGGTCACCACCTGTGTCCGCTGCCAGGACCGCCTGGAGCGGCGAGCCCGGTGGACCGAGAGGACCGACTCTGTCTTCGCGACCACGGAGGACGAGGAGCCCGTAGAGTAGGGCAGCCACCCCCCTGGCCTACGCGTCCTGCTCCTGAATGATCGGGACCGTACCGTTCCCGGGCCCTCCCCGGGGCGGTGCGGCGGCCCTCCCGTTTCCCACCACCCCCAGGTTGCCAAGCCGCCAAGCCGTGTGCCACGATGAATGTGTGCGCACCCCAGTGCTGGATCTTTTGCGTCCGCTGATCCGCCTGGTGGCGCGCGCCTACTTCGGCCTCCGCTTTGAGGGCGCCCCTCATGTCCCACTCGAAGGGGCGCTGATCATCGCCTCCAACCACGTGACCTACGCTGACCCCGCGCTGATCAGTTTGCCGATTCGCCGCCCCGTTTACTACATGGCCTGGCGTCGGCTCTTCGAGGTGCCCGGATTCGGTTGGCTCATCCGCCGGTTGCGAGCCTTCCCGGTGGATACCGAGACGGCTGACCCCAAGGCCACCCGGAGGGCAGTGCGGGTCCTCAGGGCCAAGCAAGCACTGCTGATCTTCCCCGAGGGCAGTCGGTCACTCGACGGCCGGCTCCAGCCATTCAAGCCGGGGGCCTTCAGATTGGCGTGCTCACTGGATGTGCCCGTGCTCCCGGTCACCATCGTGGGGGGGCACGAAGCCTGGCCGCCTCACCGGCGTTTCCCCCGCCCCGGACGAGTCACCGTCATCTACCATCCTCCCGTCAAGCCTGAGGTGGCCACCGATCTCAGGCATGCCTCGGGAGAGTTGGCCCGGCAGGTGCAAGCTGCGGTCGTGTCGGGACTCCCGCATCATCAGCAGCCCACTGACGCCGGCGCGGCGTGAATCTCAGATGCTGAGCGCTGGGGTCTCGAGCGAGGGGTTGATCCAACCCACCGGCATGAACGGCGTGGAGTGGGCCCAAGCCACGCGGCCACGCCAGTCCAGCACGATCAGACCCCCCACGGGCCCTCGGGGGTGAGATCACTCAACGTCCTCCGCGCACAGATCGTGGCGTGCATGAAGTGCCCTCGCCTGGTCGGTCACCGGGAGTCGGCGGCCGAGAATCCGCCCGGGACCGGGGCAGACTACGGCTGCCAGCGCTTGTGCTTCGGGTGCAGGTTCCAGGGTGGTTGTGTCCTCTGAGGTCCGCTTAGGGTTGCTCCGGTGGGTCGGCAGCTCACCGTGGGCGAGCTAGCGCAGCCGGCGGATCAGAATCCGGACTTCCTCAGCTTCTTTCAGAACGCCGAGGATGTGCTGCCCCGTTTGCTGCGCGAGTGCTTCCATGTCCGGGACGGCGCCTGGGTCGGTGGCTCGAACCTCGAGCACCTGGTTCACCGCCACGCTCTTGAGGATCTTTGACACCTTGATGACAGGTCCGGGGCAGATCTCGTCGCGGCAATCCACGACCAGAGCGGGCGCATCCATAGCTGGGCTATAGTGATATTTCCGATCGGGAATGTCAAGAATATTTTTTGCCCACGCGGGCTGGACGCCGCCAACCGGAGCATGAGCGGTAAGCGCTTAAGCGGGCGTGAGGTTGGCAGGTCAGAAAGGGCGGATTGACCATGCGTTTTGTTCGTTTTCAGTCGGCTGCGGGTCGACGGTGGGGCGTTGTCGAGGGGGATCGGGTCAGAGAGGTCGAGGGAAACGTTCTGGAGCGCTGGCGGGCAACGGAGAGGACCACGGCCATCGCCGGGCTCGAGCTGCTGCCGCCCTGTGAGCCGTCCAAGATCGTCGCCCTTGGCCTGAACTACAAGAGTCACGCGCTCGAGGTCAACATGCCGATCCCCGAGGATCCCTCGATGTTCCTGAAAGCGACGACCGCGCTGATCGGGCCCGGCGAGCCCATCGTGTATCCGAAGCGCTCGAACCGGGTCGACTACGAGGCCGAGTTGGCTTGCGTCATCAGGAAGCCGGCGCGGCGCGTGTCGCGGCAGGATGCGCTGAGCTACGTCTGGGGGTACACGTGCCTGAATGACGTGACGGCCAGGGACATCCAGTTTACCGGTGGAAACTTTCTCAACCTGACCTGGAGCAAGGGGTACGACACCTTCTGCCCCGTTGGGCCCTGGGTCGTCGCCGACGAGATCAATCCGGACGATGTCCTGGTCCAGTGTTACGTCAACGGAGAGCAAAGACAGTCGGCCTCGACGAGTGACTTCATCTTTCCGATGGCGGACCAGATCGTGTGGCTTTCGAACGTGATGACGCTACTGCCCGGCGATGTGGTGACAACGGGGACCCCGGCTGGGATCGGCCCGATGCAGGTGGGGGACGTCGTGGAGGTCCGCATTGCTGGCATCGGGAGCCTTCGCAACCCAATCGCCGGAGAAGAGTAGGGACGCAGGCAGAGGAGCGGCCTATGGAGCGGGGATGCAAGGTGTTCGGGATCCAGCGGTAGCCATGATGCCTCTTTCCGTGTACCTGCCTTTCAATCGTGATTGCCTCCAGGGAGCGTTCGTCCCGGCGAAGCGCGCCGGCAAGGTCGCAGAGCGGCACCGGCACTGGCTCATCGTCCAGGATCAGGGGCTGATCGTGGTGCGGGAGGGAGACCAGTTCCGGCTGCCGGCCGGGGATCTGCCCGCCGGATTCGACGAGAAGCTGGGTCCTCCGCTCTGGCTTGGGACGTTCGAGGGGACGCCGTGCTGGGTGGCGGCGCTCGGGCGCGACGCGGCGCTCCCGGCTGGTTTCCACCGCGAGACTCTGATCCCGATGCAGGGGACCCCGCTGCCCGACGACCTGCTCTCGCTCGGCGGCATGGCGCTGCAGGCGCTCTACTGGGAGGGCACGAGCGGTCACTGTCCGCGCTGTGGCGAGCGGACGAAGCGGATCGAGAACGAATGGGGCAAGGGCTGCCCGCGCTGCCAGTACGAGCACTATCCCCACCTCCACCCCGCGGTCATCGTTCTGGTCCGCGACGACGACCGGTGCCTGCTTGCGAGGAAAGCGGGATGGGCGCCGGGACGCTATGCCCTTGTGGCAGGCTTCGTGGATAACGGAGAATCACTCGAGGGAGCGGCCGGCCGCGAGGTCAAAGAGGAAGTCGGCGTCGAGGTGAAGGATCTCCGGTACGTTGGGAGCCAGAACTGGCCCTTTCCGAGCCAGCTGATGGTGGGCTTCGTGGCCAAATACGCCGGGGGAGAAATCACGATCGACCGGGAAGAACTGGAGGACGCGCGATGGTTCCCCTGCGACAGCCTCCCTGCCGGCCCGCCACGCCAGAGCATCGCGCGATTCATCATCGATAACTATGCCCGCCGGTAGCCACCCTATTGAGTTCGTCTTGGCGACCTGGGCACCCACCATTTTCGCGGAGATGGGCGTGGGGGAGCTGGGTCGCCCGGCTCTTTGGGCCAGCCTTCAAGGCCTGCCGGCGCCGTTCGCCCTCCTGGCCGTGGGCTGGTTCGCCGACCGGGTCTACCGACGGGGAATTCCCCGTAAGGTGGTGATCGCCCTCAGTTGCTCGGCACTGCCTTCGGCTTCACGAACACCCTCTGGTTCATCGGCGCTCTGCTGGGCCCGGTTCTGACGGGATGGATCAAGGACGTCACGGGCTCCTTCGCCTGGGGATTCTACCTGGCGGCCATCGGCACCGCTGTGGGGGCGCTGGTTGCCTTCTCGCTCCGTCCTGCTTTCCGTGTGAAGGCGGTCCCGTCGGTTGCCGGGCACGAGGAGCGACGGCTATAATCTCCGCGTGAAAGCGCTCCGCTCCGTGTCCGTTGCGATCCTTGCTCTGCTCGTGGCAGCGAACGGTGCTTGGGGCGCCGCCGAGGTCCTGGACGCCACCCTCGAAAACGGTCTCAAGGTCCTCCTCCTGGAGGATCATCGCAGTCCCATCATCTCCTTTCAGGTCTGGTACCGGGTTGGCTCGCGGAACGAGCTGCCCGGCATGACCGGCATCGCCCACCTCCTCGAGCACATGATGTTCAAGGGAACGGCGACCCGTGGGCCCGGCGTCTACGCGCGACTGATCGAGCAGAATGGGGGACGGGACAACGCATTCACCAGCCGCGACCACACGACTTACTTCGTCAATATTGCCGTCGACAGGATCGACCTGGTGTTGGAGCTAGAGGCCGACCGGATGCAGAACCTCCTTCTGGACCCTCAGATGATCGAGACAGAGCGCCAGGTGGTCATGGAGGAGCGGCGGACGCGAACGGAGGACGATCCGGGAGGGTTGCTGGGAGAGGAGCTGGGGGCGATCGCCTTCAAGGCCCACCCCTACCGGTGGCCCATCATCGGGTGGATGGAGGACATCAAGCGGATTACACGCGAGGAGGTCCAGGCCTTCTACGGCACCTACTACGTGCCCAACAATGCGCTCGTCGTGGCCGCCGGGGATTTCAACGGGTCGGAGCTCCTCGAGAAGATCAGGCTGCACTTCGGTCCCATCGCGCGGCGTCCCGCCCCGCCAGTGGTCAAGGCGGTGGAGCCGGCTCAGCGGGGTGAGCGCCGCATCACCGTGCGAAAGGAGGCGCGGCTCCCCCAGATCTACATCGGGTATCACGTGCCGAACTACCGCTCCGACGACGCCCCGGCGCTCGAGGTCCTCTCCGTCATCCTCTCCGCGGGGCGCGCCTCCCGTCTCTACAAGCGGCTCGTCTACGAGCAGCAGATTGCCCTGAACGCCGGCGGCGACTACTCCTACCTCACCGCCGATCCCTACCTCTTCTGGTTCTTTGTCACCCCTCTCGTGGGCCAGTCGACCGAGGTGGTGGAGCAAGCCCTCATGCGGGAGGTCGGGCGCCTCAAGGATGAGCCCGTCTCGGAAATTGAGCTGCAGCGGGCCAAGAACCAGATCGAAGCCTCGTTCGTGTTCGGCCAAGATTCGGTGTTCAGGCGGGCGTCATTGCTGGCGAGCTTCGAGCTGAGCGCCGGCTGGCGCCTCCTGGACCAGTTCGTGCCCCGCATACGAGCCGTGACTGCCCAGGACCTCCAGCATGTGGCGCGGCGGTACTTCTCCGAAAGCGGGCGCAACGTGGGAATCCTTGTTCCCGTCCCGTCAGGCTCACGGCATTCCTCGCCAGGGCGGTGATCCAAAAATCCCCGGACTGAGAGGGCGGCTCATGCGACGGTTCGCGTGGCTCCTTGTCGTCATCCTGCTGATCGCAAGCCCGGTGGAAGGGGGGCCGCTGAACGCCCACCGGGAGGTCCTGCCCAACGGCATCGTCGTCCTGATCGCCGAGCGCCCGGCCATTCCCATCGTGGCGGTGCGCGCCTACGTGCGGGCCGGCTCGGCCTTTGATCCGCCGGATGCTCCGGGGTTGGCCAACCTGACGGCCGAGCTTCTCACGCGCGGCACCGCACGCCGTCTGGGTCCTGAGCTCGACGAGGCCATCGAGTTTGTCGGGGGGAGCCTGGGCGCCGATGCGGGCCGGGATGGCGTGACCGTCTCTCTCTCAGTGCTGAAGAAGGACCTCATGCTCGGCCTTGACCTCCTGGCAGAAGTGCTGCGCGAGCCGCTCTTCCCCGAGGAGGAGTTGACGCGAAAGGTGAAAGAGATCCAGGCCGGCATCCGGGCTTCTGAGGAGGATCCAGCCCGTGTGGCGGTGCGTGAACTGGCCGGGCTCGTGTACCGTAGCCATCCCTACGGCCATCCGGTAGCTGGCACCGAGGAGGCGGTCGGGAAGCTCACCCGCGACCAGGTGGTGGAGTTCTACCGACGCCACTACCGGCCCGACGCGACGATCCTGGTCATTGTCGGGGATGTGAGGCGCCAGGAGATCATCAGGGAGCTTGTCAGCCGGTTCGGCCGCTGGACCGCTCCTGGCCGAACCCCGTCCATCGTGCTCCCGGCTCCGAGCGCCCCGGCAGTGCAGGCTCACAGGATTGCGCGTGAGCTGAAACAGGCGACGGTCTATCTCGGACGCCCAGCCATTCCGTTTGACCACCCGGACTACTACCCACTTCGCGTAGCGAGCTACATCCTGGGCGGAGGGTCCGCTTCCCGGCTGTACACCACGGTGCGCGGCAAGGCGGGACTTGCCTACTCGGTCTGGAGCTATCTCTCCGTGGGCCGGTACGGGGCGGGCCTCTTCGTCGGCCTGCAGACCAGGATCGACGGGGTGAGCGAGGCGCTTCGGCTCGTCGAGGAGGAGCTTGTCCGGATGGGCAAAGAGCGGGTCTCGGACTCAGAGCTCGCGCTGACCAAGGCCTACCTCACCGGCAGCTTCCCGCTTCGGATAGACACCTCCGCCAAGCTGGCGGGCCTGCTCGTCACCGTGGAGGAGCTCGGGTTGGGTCTCGATTACCCGGAGCGGTTCCAGAAGCGGGTGGAGGCAGTCACAACGGCCGATGTCCAGCGCGTGGCCAAGCGGTACCTGGATCCCTCAACCTTGTCCAGGGTCACGGTGGGCACACCGGCGGCGGGAAAACGCCGCTGATGCTTCGTGGTACAATTTGGCATTCATGAGTCGTTGGATTCTCGGTCTCGGGTCGTTGTTCTTGTGCTTTCTGGGCGGCGCGCCGCTCTCCGCGGCTTCGTTTTCTCTGACACCCGAGCAGGTAAAGGAGGCCATCCGGGTCGGCCAGCGGAGCATCGTCTCCGAGGAGTTCGGAGCTGAATGGACGGTGGTGAATGCCAATGACGAGTGGCTCATGGTGATGACGCCGTTCCACCGGCTGGCACTTGCGGCGCGGAAGGCGGCCTTCAAGGACGAGCCACTGGGTGAGCGCGACGTCGAGGAGGTTCTCGATGCACAGAAGGGGAGGCTGGCCCTCTGGGCCAACCTTCACGGAGGCCGGGCCGACTTCGCCCGCTGGTACCAGCCGGTGCTCCTGTCAGGGGGGCAAGAGATCAAGCCATCCTTCGTCCAGAACGAGCGCACCGCCCTGCGCCTCGGCGGCGGAAGCTATCTGGCCCGCTGCCTCTATTCCTTCCCGAATGACGGGCTTCGCCCGCGCGGGCGGATGACCCTCCTTGTGCGGGGCCCGGACGGCGAGGCTGTGGCTCGGTTCACCGTAGACCTTTCAACGATGCGATAGGGAGGACATGTCGATGGTCACGAAGGAACGCTTCCAGCAGGGGATGACGTTTCAGCAGTACCTGGATCAGATGGGGACCAACAAGGAGAAGTTCATCCAGTTCATCCAGGAGGTCAAGATCCGCCCGGAGGATCGCGAGGCCCTCAGGAAGCTCGCAGAGAAAAGGCTCAATGTCCTGGTGATCACCGAGGACTGGTGTGGAGATGCTCTCTATAACGTCCCCGTGCTGGCCAAGCTGGTCGAGGGGCTTCCCAACATGGAGATGCGCGTGTTCCTCCGGGACCAGAACCCGGACCTCACGGACCAGTACCTGAACCAGGGGCTCTATCGCTCCATCCCGGTCTTTGCCTTCTTCGATGACAAGATGAACGAGATTGCGCGCTTCATCGAGCGGCCCCCCAAGGTCACCGAGGTCATCGAGCAGAAGATGCTCGAGGTGCGTCGCGCGCTTCGCACCGAGCACCTGGAAGAGTGGCGGCAGGCCGTGGTGGATGAAGTGCGCCAGCTCTTGAGCGCGTAGGGAGGCACTGTGCCGGTCCACGGCTGGATCGGCCTCATCGTCATCGGGCTGGCGGAAACCCTCCTCGCCACCGGCGTTCGGCTGGTGGGGGAGTGGTTCACGCCTCTCGTCTGGACCGGCTACATCCTGTTCGTGGATGGCCTGGTCGCGCGCTGGACCGGCCACTCCTACCTTACCACCCGCCGAGACGAGCTGGTCCTCGTGGTCCTCGCTTCGGTGGGCTCCTGGTGGCTCTTCGAGTTCTACAACGCCCCCCGCTTCTGGCGGGGGGGAGACGATCTCTGGGGCCTCTGGTGGCACTACCACAACGTGGAGCCCAACCCGTTCCTGCGCCGGGTCGGGTACGACTGGGCCTTCGCCACCATCTTTCCCGGCCTCTTCCTCACCGCGGAGGCGCTCAAGGCGCGGGTGTTCAGAGGGCTCATCGGGCGTCGCCCGCTCCGGCTGCCTAAGTGGACCGCCCGCCTCTCTGTCGGGCTCGGAGCGGTGTCGGCGGTCCTGCCGCTCCTCGTGGTCTCAGCCTGGCTGGCCCCCCTGGTCTGGGTGGCGTACGTGCTGCTGCTGGAGCCGATCAACGCCTGGCGAGGCAGTGCCTCGTGGCTCAAGGAGGTGGAGCGGGGTGACTACCGGACGCTCGTCTCGCTCCTGGCGAGCGGGCTCATCTGTGGCTTCCTGTGGGAGTTCTGGAACTACTGGGCGCTGATCAAGTGGACCTACACGGTGCCCTACTGGGGCGAGGTCAAGCTGTTTGAGATGCCGGTCCTCGGCTATCTGGGATTCCCGCCTTTCGCACTGGGGGCTTTCGCCATGTATCATTTTCTGGCCTCGCTGGTCGCGCCCCGGCGATAGGGGCGGAGGAGGGAGGAGAGATGCCATGAATGTGACACAGATGCTCGAGCGCACGGGCATCAACTATCCCGAGCGCCCGGCACTGGTCTTCAAGGACCGCCGGTGGACCTACCAGGAGCTGAACCGGGAGCGCGACCTGAGCGCTCGCCGCGGAGGGACCTTGAAGACACACCACGGCTATGGTACACAATGGCCCGACAGGGGGAACTGCTTATGACCGTCACCAAAGCCGGCCTCGAAGACGTGGTCGTTTCCACATCAGAGATCTGTTTCATCGATGGGCACCAGGGACGGCTCCTCTACCGGGGCTTGGACATCGACGACTTGGTCCTCCGCTCGACCTTCGAGGAGGTCGTCTACCTCCTCTGGCACGGCGCGCTCCCCACGCGTAAGGAGCTGGACGGCCACGTCAAGGCCCTGGCCCGCTGTCGAAAGCTCCCGCCCAAGCTGATCACGATTCTGAAAGCGCTCCCCAAGAAGACCACCCCCATGGAAGTGCTCCGTTCCGGGGTGTCCGCTTTGTCGGCCTTCGATCCAGACGCCACCGACAACTCCCGTGAGGCATCTCTCCGCAAGGCCATCCGCCTCACGGCCCAGATGCCCACGCTGGTGGCCGCCTGGGAGCGGATTCGCCGGGGGAAAGCTCCCGTCGCGCCCAACCCGCGCCCGGGCCTGGCTGCCAACTTCCTCTACATGATGTCCGGCAAAAAGCCGAGCGAGCTGGCGGTCAAGACATTCGATGTCGCCCTGATCCTCCACGCCGACCACGAGTTCAATGCCTCTACCTTCGCCGCCCGCGTCACCGCCGCTACCTTATCCGACATTCACTCGGCCGTCACCTCGGCCATCGGCGCGCTGAAGGGCCCCTTGCACGGCGGGGCCAACGAGCAGGTGATGCGCATGGTGGAGCAGGCCAAGGAGCCGGCGCGGGCGGAGGCCTGGATCAGGAAGGCCCTCGCTGACAAGGCCCGCATCTCGGGGTTCGGCCACCGGGTTTACCGTGTGGAGGACCCACGCGCCAAGCACCTGCGCCATCTCGCCGGGGAGCTGGGCCAGCAGACGGGAAACACCTGCGCGGTGGAGATCTTGAGCACGGTGGCCCGGGTCGTCTCCGAGGAAAAGGCCATCTACCCAAACGTGGACCTCTACTCCGGGGCGGCTTACGCCAGCATGGGCATCGCCACGGACCAGTTCACGCCCATCTTTGCGATCAGCCGGATCGCCGGCTGGTCGGCTCACATTCTGGAGCAGCACACCAACAATCGGCTCATCCGGCCGCGCGCCGAGTACACCGGGCCCACCAGCGCCACGTACGTTCCGATCGACCAGCGGTAGGCGCGAGCACCTGCGGCGCACCGAGGGCGGCCGAGCGCTGGCTCGGCGGGCCCAACCTAGGGGCGGAGATTTGGAAGGGGGACCGCGCACCCACGCCCAAGGCGTGGGTGCTCCCTCCGAGGTTATGACCAGGGTGACCCTGGTAATGGCCGTGTTCAACCAGCTCCCGCTGACTCGCCGCTGCCTGGAGAGTCTTACCTCCACGACTGTCCCGTTCGATCTCGTCGTGATCGACAACGGCTCCACCGATGGAACCTGTGAGTTTTTCCAACCGCTCCGTCATTCCTCCTCCCTCCAGTACCACCGGAACCCGGAGAACGTGGGGCTGATCAAGGCCCTCAATCATGGTTGGCGACTGGCCTGCCGGGAGTTCGTCTGCTTTCTTCACAACGACACCGAGGTGCGGGAGCCTCGGTGGCTCGAGCGTTTGGTCGGGGCGCTGGATTCCGATCCATCGGTGGGGCTTGCCGGCCTGTCCGGGGCCCGGCGAGTTCGTCGGGATGGCCGCTATGTGGGTAAGACGATCGTGCATTGCCTGGCAGACGCCCCCACCCTCCGCGGCCCCATCGCCGAGGTCGCGGTCGTGGACGGGGTCTGCCTCTTCCTCAGTCGGGAGCTATTGGAGAGACTGGGCGGCTTCGACGAGAGTTACGGCTTTTTCCACGGCTATGACAAGGACCTCTCCTTGGCAGTGCGGGAGACGGGCCGGCGGTGTGTGGTGGTCAACGCCCCCTTCGTCCACCACGGCGCTGGAACGCGGTCGGGCCTCGATGCCGGGCCGCCCCGCGACGGGGAGGACCTCGCCCAACGGCGGGAGGCCTGGGCCCACTTTGCGCGAAAATGGGCTCACCGGCTTCCCTGTGATGTGAGAAGCCGGCGGGAGCGGGTGCGAGGCTGGGTCTCGACGAGGCTCCGGGCGATGGAGTGAAACCTCTCGCCGCGGCCTTTGGCTAGCGGTGGCGAGCAACGAGCCAATGGACAGGGTCAGGATCGGTCTGGTAGGCACCGGCTTTGCCGCGGATCTTCACGCGGTCAACTACCGGGCGCTCCGCGGCCAGAAGGTCGAGCTGACGGCCGTGTGTGGCCGGAGGCGCGAGTCGGCCGAGCATTTTGCCGGGCGGTTCGGGCTTCCCCGAGTCTTCACCGACTACCGCGCGCTGGCCGAGTCTCCCGAAGTGGACTGCGTGGACATCTGCGTTCCCACCGCGATCCACCACGAGGTCGCGATGGCGGCCGCCGGCGCCGGCAAGCATCTCATCGTCGAGAAGCCGCTGACAGGCTACTTCGGCGAGGGCGATGAGCCCCGGGAGCGAATGCTGGAGGGTGCCCTCAAGAATGCCGATTCGGTCCTGGACGCCGTGAAACAAGCCGGGGTGACCCTCTGCTACGCCGAAGACTTCGTCTATGCGCCCCCCGTTGCCAAACTCAAGCGCCTGATGGCCGCGAGCGGCGGTGCGGTCCTGGAGCTTCGAGCGGAGGAGAGCCACTCTGGCTCTCACGCCTCATACTCGGGGCGTTGGAAGACCTCTGGAGGAGGCTCCTTCCTCAGGATGGGGTCCCATCCGGTCGGGGTGGTCCTCCATCTCAAGCACTACGAGGGGCAGCTCAGAGAGGGCCGGCCGATCCGGGCCAGGTCCGTCCTGACGGACGTTGGGCAGCTCACCCGGCTCCCCCACGTCGCCGCAGAGCCCCGGAAGTGGATGCGGGCCGACTGGGCGGACGTAGAGGACTGGTCCACGGCTGTGATCACCTTCGAAGACGGAACCAAGGCCACCATTCATGCCAACGACATCACCCTGGGGGGGATCAGGAACCAGGTGACAGCCTATCTGGCCAACGCCGTGGTGCAGGTCAGCATTAACCCCAATACGACCATTCAGACCTACACGCCCGATCCGGTCGTCTGGAAGGACGAGTACCTGACCGAGAAGGTGGAGACCAGGGCGGGCTGGCAGTTCCCGAGCCCCGACGAGGACTGGATCCGCGGCTTCCCCCAGGAGCTGGAAGATTTCGTGGATGCCATTCGGCAAGGGCGGGAGCCGATGTCCGGGGCTGCGTTGGCCCGGGAGGTCGTCGAAGTCATTTACGCCGGCTACCTCTCGGCTGCGAGCGGCCGTCGGGTCGATCTCAGGCGATGATCCCCTTCGTCAAAGGCCACGGCCTCGGCAACGACTACCTGGTGCTGAACGGGAGCGACCTGGACTTCCCCCTGACGCCGCTGGCCGTCCAGCGACTCTGCCACCGGAACTGGGGGATCGGATCCGACGGGATCCTGCTGCTGGCGGATTCCCCGCACGCTCAGTTCGGCCTCAGGATCTTCAACCCCGACGGCAGCGAGGCCGAGAAGTCGGGCAACGGGCTCAGGATCTTCGCCAAGTACCTCTACGAGCGCGGTCACGCCAAAGAGCCCGTCTTCCGGGTGGAGACCTTAGGAGGAATTGTGGAGTGCGAGTGCCACCTCGCAGGCGATCGGGTGGCCTCCGTGACCGTGGAGATGGGACGGGCGACCTTCCAGGCTCCAGACATTCCTATGAACGGCCCCGACCGGCAGGTGGTGGGAATCCCGCTTCAGGTCAACGACCACTTCCTCCGGGTAACGGCGCTCTCGGTGGGGAACCCGCACTGCGTAATCTTCCGCGATCGGCTGGACGAAGCCGAGCTGAGGCGCCTCGGGCCCTTGGTGGAGCATCACCCGGCCTTCCCGAAGCGGACCAACGTCCAGTTCTCGAAAGTGGAGGGGCGGGACCGCGTGGCCATTCTGATCTGGGAACGCGGGGCCGGGTACACCCTGGCTTCGGGCTCCTCCTCCTGCGCGGTGGCAGCCGCAGCCGTGAAGAACGGCTTCTGTGACCACGGGCGGGTGGTGGTCCGGATGCCCGGAGGAGAGCTGATGATCGACGTGCGCCCGGACTGGTCGCTCCGCCTCCGGGGGCCAGTGGAGGAGGTCTACGCCGGGACGCTCTCCCCGGATCTGATCGCGGCTCTCAGGGCCGGCACTCCGATCCCCGGAGCCTAGCCCGTGGCCCGCCGCTCGGCACTGCTGCTCATAGGGCTTCTTTTCGTAATGAATGGCCGCGCACCGGGCCAGGAGCCCGTCCGCTGCGGCGCGGAGATCACCCAGAACATTACCCTCGCTCGCGACCTGACCTGCCCCAACGATGCGCTGTGGAGGAGAACACGATCAGCCAGTCCTACTACCGGAGCCCCGGAGGCTATGGGATCTTCATGGTTCAGTCCACCCGGAACGTGATCCGACGGAACCGGATCGTCGACAACGCCAACCAGGGGCTCTGGGTCGTGGACTGCCGGGACAATCGGATCTACCACAACACCATTGCCGGCAACTCTCCCAACGCCATCGATGACACGGGGGCCGGCCTCTATTACTCGCCGGAGCTGAAGCAGGGGAACTTCTGGGGCGACTACGCGGGGCGGGACGCCAACGGCGACGGGATCGGTGACACCCCGTATCAGATCAGCGGCGTCGGCGAGGACCCCTACCCGCTGATGGGCAGAGACGCCTGGCGGAACTAGGTCACAGCTTCCTCAGTCCTGGTTGTTCGTGAGTCTTCGACATTGTGCCTCTCCTCGGGTTGGGGTGCCCCAGGGAGAAATCGGCAACCTCCGCGTCAAGGGCGACTCCACGATGGCCTACTACTGGAACAAGCACGAGAAGACTGTAGCATCGGCCATGCTCCTGGAGGGGCTCCTGACGCCGGGAGGGGCAGCCCCGGCAGCCGAGGCCGCGGGTTCGGGCCGGGGTGGAGCCGACCGAGGACGGCTTTTATCGCGCCTATGCTCTGAAGACCGCCTCCGTGACTGCACGGTACGCAGCCTCGCTGTTCCTCGCCCTCTGCGCCGACTGCCGCCCATACTGTCCCCCCGACTTCCAGCGGAAGACTCGGTCGAGTTCCTCTCCAGTCAAGAAGAACGGCGTCCGCTCGGCGCGGCGCTTCTGGAATTCAGCCTTCAGCGCCTCGGTCTCCGCGTAGTCCGGGCTCGCGGTCCGTAGATGGCGCAGGTCGCCCGCTTTGATCATCGCCTCTTCGGTATAACGCCGGCGCTCAGCCGCGAGCCGCGTGCGCTGGCCTTGCCTTTTTTGCAAGGCGCTTAGCGCGGCTCGCCGGCTGCAGCGCGCGGTTAGGCAGCCCGCCTTTGTCACGGACCGCTCGCGTCGTGTTGAGAACGCCGCGAAGCGCCTCGTTGACGGCGTCATCCGAGGGGAACGCCGCGGCGACTTCTGGATCGAGTAAGACCAGGTTGCTCCCCTTGCGAAGCCGTGCGACGTACTTGCCGCGCACACCGCCCTTCATCGAGCCGAAATCATACTCCGGTCGGAGGTCGTCATCGTTCGGTCGGTTTGCCTTGCTCATAGAATGCTCGCTCGCGCCTCGTCGCGTGACAGGCGCTGATGATGCGGATCGTGTCGTTTCGCTCCGTGTGCGCCACGACCAGCAGCCGGCCCTGCTTGGATGCGCCGATCGTCACGAAGCGCCTCTCTTCCGTCGAATGCATCTCGTCCGGGAAGGTCGTCGACACCGGGTCCTCCAGCACCGTTGCAGCCTCGTGGAAGGTCACCCGGTGCTTCTTGAGGTTCGCGGTAGCCTTCGCGGGATCCCACTCGAACTGTACCATGAGAGTATACGGATAGGCTGGGGTGTGGTAACCGTCCGGTGAACCGCACCTTCAATCTGCGCCTGTAGCGGCGCACAATGCTC
>JBHIAB010000035.1:0-20218 GCA_046758385.1 Methylomirabilia bacterium
TCGCGAGACTGTCGGCGGCCTCAGGCTGCCTCACGGTTCGATTCTCAATTCCGCCCAACGCACCGCGGCTCACCCGCGGCGGCGCACCACCTGGACAGCCCGTGGTGAACCTCGTCGGCGGACGCCGGATCGGAGCGATCGCTTCACGGCGAGGGCAGTCTGGCGCCTCTTGAAAAGCGTGCCGCCCTTCGGCTCGTTCATTGCGTAGACGTCGTCGGAGACGTCGTAGTAGAGCGCAAATCTGGGCGTCAGTTCCGAAACGAGGACGTACCGCACCGGATCGTCGAGGTCCCCCACGCGACGCCGAAGCTCACGAATCTGAGCCTTGGTGAGCGGCTCATCGTCCAGAGCGTCCGGGCGAGAACGCTCGGGCTCGGACCCAAACCCACCTAGCCTGATGCGGCTACGCCGTCGCAAGGAGCTACGTCCGCGACGAGGGAGGCCCTGCGCTCTTTTCACGACCCAAGTTCCATTCTTGTCCGTCGAACGCCCGCGGTGAGCGGCGCGCAAAGCGCGTCCGCTCGAGCGTGCGGTTCGGCTGCCCGCGGTGCCTCGTTGGCGCCTCATGGCAGCAGCTCAAGTGCGCGGCCAAGACGCGGACCAACGCGGATCGCGCCGAAATCTCGGCGATCTGTCGTCAGAACTCGGTACACGTGTCGTCGCTCAGCAACGGCAATGACCGTCCCATCGACCAGTCCTAACTTCAGCTTCTTGAATCTGGCGTCGAGCTCAAGCGCTCGAACAATGTCGGATGGGAGCGGTAGCTCGTACTCGTACCGTGTCCCCGGGTCGAAAATCTCAGCGACAAGCTTTCGCATGGCTGGCCGGTTCTCGCGAAGAAAGTAATCCACCTCGGCGAGTACGAGCGCCGGCACAATGATCAGACTCGCGGAGGTCAGAACATTCCCGTACTCAGGAAAGGTTGGTTTGCCATCGCCAGTGCAGGCGAGCGCTCGCAGAAGGCCACCGGTATCGGTAACGATCGGCGGAATCAACCCTCAAGATCCCGGAAGATCTCAGATTCGTCTCCCAGCTTGTTGTCAGTCGACTCGAAGAGACGCGTCGAGGGCGCGCGCCGCCCGGTGTAGTATCGCGACGCCACCACGCGCAAACCCTTGCGAATGAGCTCCGAGGCGGAGTAACCTGCCGCCCGGGCCCTTTTCAGCGCCCGTACGTCCTCCTCTTCGAGACGAACCGTTGTCGAAATCAAGCGCGCCATACGTTCACCATACAACAGCCGACCAGGGAAGGCAACCTAAAACATCCGGGTGCCTTGCGACGGACCTACCGCCCGCTTCTCTCTCGACCCCTCACCAGCCCTCGCAGGGCAGCCAGTACGCCGAACGTATAGAGTTTTATCCCTGATGCCTGGCACAGAGAGCGAAAACACCGGGACCCGCAGCGGCATCGGGGATAAAACTGGTTGGACTAAACCGCTGGGCCGGAGTGTACGGCGGGCTATGGGGATTGTAAAGGGCGGCGGGAGGGGAAAGGGGGGAACGGAGCGCCCCAAGGAGGCGGCCGGCCGCCCCCGCACGGAGAGAGGGCAAGCCAGCGCCTGCTTGGTGGTGTGGGAAGAGCCTTGGTCAGGGTCGCGAGCGGCCTGGCAGGAGCGGAGGCGAGCAGACCTGGACATGGGCGCGCGTGAGACGGGCTTCGGGGTTGGCGGGGGCGAGAGGGTCTCATGAGGAATCCCAGGGAGGGATCGTCCGGGGCAGGTCGGCCACCACGACCATGGTGCCCTGCGGGCAGGCGGGCCAGCGGGCGGGATCGAGGCCGGTGAGCGCGAGCAGAAGCTCCTGGGTGGATTGACGGGGAGGCTTGGGCAGCGCGGGCGCGAGGCCGAGGAGGGCTCGGCACCGCGGGAGGGCCTGTTTTTTGGCGCAGTTGGCCAGGAAGCCGAAGTGGCGGATGCGCATAAAGCCCTTGGGCAGCACATGCAGGAGGAAGCGGCGAATGAACTCCTGGGCCTCCAGGGTCACGGCTTTGCGCCGATCACCGTCTCGGCGATCCCGGTAGCGGAAGGTGACCTGGTCGTCGTAGAGGGCGAGGATCCGGTCATTGGAGAGCGCCACCCGGTGGGTGTAGCGGCCCAGGTAGTCGAGGACGTGCTCGGGGGAGGAGAACGCTGGCTTGGCGTAGACCACCCAGGGCGTCTGGCGCAGGCTCGTGAGCCAGCCGGCCAGGGGTTCAGAGAGCGTCAACCGGCCCTGGTCCACGGCCCCTTGGAGGAGAGCGAGGAACTTGCCGCGGAAGACGCGGCTCAGGGCTTTGACGGGAAACAGGAAGGTAGGGCGGACCGAAATCCACCGAGACTGATCGAAGGCCAATGCTCCAGCTGGGAGCAGGCAGTGGAGGTGGAAGTGGGCGTTGAGGGTTTGGTCCCAGGTGTGGAGCACGGCGATGAAGCCGGGGAGCCCGCCCAGGTGGGTGCGGGCGAAGTCGAGCAGGGTCTCACTGACCGCCTTGAAGAGGAAGTTGAGCAGGAGCCGTGACAGCAGCTCGGCCTGCTGCTGCTTCAGCCACCGGGCGGTGGCCAGGCCCTGGCACTTGGGGCAGTGGCGGTTGCGGCAGGAGTTATAGGCCGGGCGCTCAAAGCCGCAGGCAGTGCCGCGCTCCAGATGCCCGCCCAGCTCGGCCGTGCGGCAGCTCTCGATGGCGCGCATGACCGTGAGCTGAGCGGCGGGCACCGCGTGCGTGCGGCGGTAGCGCTCCCCGTGCTCCCGGAAGAGATCCGCGAGCTCCCAGCCTGTGCCTGCCGCCCGCTCCGGATCGGCGGGCAGCATGAGCCGGAGCGGCTAGGGGCTCGACCGAAGGGCCCTAAGATCGAGGAGGTCCAGCGGACTCCCGGTGGCGCCCAGCCGCTGCTGCCGGATCAGCAGATAGCGCTGGGTGGTGAGGATGGAGGTGTGCCCCAGGAGGGTCTGGATGGTGCGCAGATCCACGCCGGCTTCCAGCAGATGCGTGGCAAAGCAGTGCCGCAGGGTATGGATGCCGTTGCCTTTCTCGATCCCGGCCCGCTGCTTGGCCCAGTTGTAGATCCGTTGGGCGAAGTTGATGGACAGGTGGCCGCCCTTGCGGTTGGGGAAGAGCCAGGGATGGGGACGGTGCTGCTTCCAATACCGACGAAGCTCCGCCAACAGGCGCGGGGAGAGGATCGTGTAGCGATCTTTTCGCCCTTTGCCTTGCTCCACCCGAATCATCATGCGCGCACTGTCAAGATCGCTCACCTTGAGGGTCACCAGCTCGCTTACCCGCAGCCCCGCCGCATAGGCTGTCATCAGCAGGCAGCGGTCTCGAAGGGTGCGAGCCGCTCCCAGCAGGCGGTGCACCTCCTCCTGGCTCAGGACCTCGGGCAGGCGCCAGACTTTTTTCCGCGGGGGCAGGAAGAGCTTCGGGGTCTCCCAGCCCAGGGTCTCGAGGTACAAGAACCGCAGGCCCGAGATGGCCACGTTGCGGGAGTTGGGCGATAACCCTCGATCCTCCAGATGCAGCAGGTACGCACGAATCTCCTCGGCGCTGATTGCGTCCGGCGGCTTGCGGCAGTACTTGACCAGCCCCAGTATCGCGGCAACGTAAGCCTTCTGGGTCCGTACCGCGAGGTTCCGCAGCCGCATCTCCTGGATCATCTTGGTCCGTAGTGCACCCATAACGCCCTCCTGTGTGTGAAGAGTTTCCGCCGATGCTATCACCGGCAGAAGGAGAGCGCGTAGGGAGAGCGATCAGTGTGAGTGGGACGATCAAGGATGACTGCGCAGCGCGGCGACGGCCACCCACCGAGGGACAGAAGGAACCACCGCGAAGCGGTTTAGTTCAACAGGGTGAACACTGGTCAGGCTATCGCCGGCGAGTCCACGGCTGGTGAGACGCGGCCATCCTTTTGCAGCAAGGGCTTGGGCCACCGGACCGCAGGCTCGGCTCCCCTGCTACGCTGCGACAGGCCGCAGGGTAGCGCGGTCGCGAGCCACCGGGCTCTCGCCTCCCGGGGCGTCATGGGCTGAACAGCCGGTCTGCCGGACTCCGCACGCCGGCCGGGCCCCGGTTGAGGACGTGGGTGTAGATCATCGTGGTGCTCACGTCCCGGTGCCCGAGCAGGTCCCGGAGGGTGCGGAGGTCGTGGCCGCCCTCCAGGAGGTGGGTCGCGAAGGAGTGGCAGACCGAGTAGCAGCTCGCCGACTTGGTGATCCCGGCCGCCCGCACCGCCTCCTTAACGGCGCGCTGGAGGACGGACTCGTGCAGGTGGTGCGCTCGAGATGTCGGCTCATGAAATGTGGCGCCTCTCACGGTCGAGCCAGGGGCTCAGGAGCCAGGCGAGCGCCATGGTGCCGGCGGTCCCGACGATGACGAGCCAGGTCCACCCGAGAGGCAGCACCTTGGTCTCCGATAGGATGAGCAGGACCAGGTTCGCCAGCGCCATCACCACCATCGCCACCACGTTGGCCCGGTTGGCAGGGCTGGTGGTCAGGAGCCCCAGGAGGAAGACCCCAAGGAGCGACCCGAAGGTGACGCCCGCGATCTTGAAGGCCAGCCACAAGATCTGATCGAAGAACGAAAACCCGTACGCCAGCGCGCCCAACACGAGCCCGAATGCGATGACGGCTGCGCGCGAGACTCTGAGATAATGCCGCTCGCTTCCGCGGCGGTAGACGAGCGGCCGGTAGATGTCCGTCACGAAGGAGGCCGAAAGCGACCCGAGCGGCGAGTCGATAGACGCCAGGACGATCGCGGAAAGCATCAGCCCCCGCAGCAGTACCGGAGTGGTCGACCCGATGAAGTGGGGAAAGATGTCGTCGGGCCGGGGCACGGACACGCTCGGGTGCTGAGCGTAGTAGGTGTAGAGCCCGGCGCCGATGCCCAGGTAGATGATGAGCGTGAGGAGCGTCCCCAGGGGAGTGATGGACAAGGTCCGCTGGCTCGCCCGCCGGGTCTCCACGGTCAAGAGCCGCTGCATCAAGTCGTGATCGGTGCCGAAGGCGGCCACGCAGCCCACCACGCCGTTCAGGAGCGCCAGCCAAACGATGTTCGGGTCGGTGAGAATGCGGGTCCAGAAGTCCGGGTCACCGGGCGCGGGGCCCCAGTTGATGAGGTTCAGCCGCCCCGCCTCACCGGCCACTGAGAAGATCGCCGCGATTCCGCCGTCGATCTGAGAGATCAGAAAGCCCAGGGTGAGGGCGCCGCCGGCGAGGAAGGTGAGGGCCTGGAAGACATTGGTCCACACCACGGCCTTTACCCCGCCGGCGGCGATGTAGAGTATGGACGCCACGGTGAAGAGCACAATGGTCGGCACGATGTGCCAGCCGATCAGGATCGAGACCGCCAGACACGCCGCCATGAGGCGCACCCCGGAACCCATGAGGCGGGTGACGAAGAAGAACGCGGAGCCCGTGATCTGGGTGGCCTGGCCAAACCGATGCCCCAGGAACTCGTAGATCGTGGTGCAGTTGTAGCGGTAGAAGGCCGGGATGAAGAGGAGGGCCACGATAAATTTCGCCACGCTGCAGCCCACGAAGAACTGGAAGTACTCCCAGTTCTCGCTGTAGGCAGTGGCCGGGACCCCGATGATGGTAAGGGCGCTGATCTCGGTGGCCAGAAACGAGAGTGCCGCCGCCCACCAGGGCACGCTGCGGCGGGCAAGGAAGAAGTCCACGGTGTCGTGCTGCTGGCGGGTGAGGTAGAGGCCAATGGCAATCAGGAAGGCCAGGGAGAGGGCGAGGAGCGTGTAGTCGGGCCAGGTGAGGGTGCCACCACCGGGAAACCAGACGGACATGGGTCTCCGCCATCATAGACCCGCCAGCGTCGGTTGCCGGAAAGATTTCACTCCTAACGCGAGGGAGATCGGATCAGAATATCAGCGGGCGAGAGCACGATGACGAAGACGAGCAAGGTGAGAGGCCCGATCGCGGTGGGGGTGGACCTGGGCGGGAGCCGAATCCGGGTCCTGGCGGCCCCCTCAGAGGGAACCAAGGGAAAACGATTCACCGCCCGAGCCCCGGACCCCAGCGCCCTCGAAGGATTTCTCCAGGCCCTCTGGAAGAGGTGGCGAATCAGACCGAACCACGTGGGGGCACTGGTGGTGGCCTCGAAGGGAGTCTGGACACAGGCCGAACGGCGAGGCCAGGAGCGGCGGCTCGCCGGTCTGGCGCGTCGGGTGAGAGTTCTGTCCGATGCCGAGGCTGCCTACCTCGCCGCGCTGGGCAAGCGTGCGGGGCTGTTGATTCTCGCGGGAACCGGTTCCATGGTGCTCGGGCGGACCAGTCGCGGCCGGTGGGTCCGCCGAGGAGGACTCGGCCCGCTCTTCGGTGACGAGGGCTCTGCCTTCTGGATCGGCCGGGAGTGGCTGAGGGCTTCGAACCGGCACGGTGTCGACTCTCAAACCCGCCGGTTGATTCTCACCCACGACGCCGTCGCCCGCATCGCCGCCCTCGCGCCCCGAGTCCTTGCGCGGGCCGCGCACGGAGATAAGACGGCTAGGCGAATTCGCGCCAGGGCCCAGCGGGAGCTTGCTCTCCTTGCCGTCGAGGCGGGTCAACCCCTGGGGCTCAAGCCGCCAATCCCGGTGAGCTGGGCGGGTCGGCTCATGGAGGATCGGAAGTTTCGGGCCGGACTCCGACGAGCCCTGCACCACGCAGGACTCCAGGCGAGGCTTGTCCCGCCGCTCTCCACCGCGTCAGAAGCCGCCCTGGATCTAGCGCTCGGGCTTTGCCACCGCCAAGCCCTTCACGGCGCAAGCGCATAGGAGCTGCCTTGAACTCTTTACACATCATGGGGTTAGAGCCACTGAGCAGCAGTCTCGCGAGCCAGAGGGCCTGCGGAAATACGGGGGTGGCTTGCCGGCGGCTCAGCTGACAGCGCGGATTAACTCGGGGAGCCGCTTCACCCACTCCTCGATGGGAACCTGGGCATCTACCGTGATCTCCAGCTTCCCGTTCGGCAGCCGCCGCACTGCCCCGGGGGAGGCCGGTCCAAGGGGAATCACCACGCCTTCTCGGTGAATCCCGAGAGCATCGGTCACGGCAAAAATCTGCTCGATCTCCCTCATGGTCACAACTTCGAGCATCGGCCTCACTCGACTGAGACTCCGGTCACGATGAACTCCCCATCCCGTTCCTCCAGGGTGAGGGTTCCGCGCCCCTGAATCTCGACTCCCCCGGCTTTGATGGTGAGCTGCTCCACGGTCACCCCTTTCACCCTTCCTTCCACTCGCACCGTAGAGAGCCCCCTGAACGGGAAGACCAACATGGGGTCGGCCGTCCCGCTCGCCACATCGACGAGATATTCGTCCTCACCGCTCCTCACGACCACCGTGTCGGCCGCGACCGAGCGGACCTCGCCCAGTCTCCCTCTCCCCCAGGCGACCAAGAAGTCATAGGCCGCCTGAATCTGGGGGGCCATCGCGGCAGGGGCTCCGGTCGGCTCCGGTGCAGGTTGCTCCGGTCGCTCCTCTGCGCCACCCGGGAGGCCAGCTAAAAGAAGCGAGAGCAGTATGGCCAGCGCTAGTGAGGCTCGCATGCTAGCTCCTCTCCTCCACCTACGGCCCCCGGACCACGTCCGAGTGGGGCCGCCATCGGCAGACTGATGATCGGTCTCAAGGCCTAGGACTCGGGGACTGTCGACCGGCTAGAACCAGCCTGGGCCGGCCGCGAGCCAGCCCGAAGGGCCGCGCTGAGCCCGGCTCCACCAGGCCCCAAAATGGCTTGTCAATCGGCGGCACTGAATGACCGTTCATTACCGAACCTGAGCGCCCAATCCCCTTATATCTTAACCGCTATTTGTCAGCAGGCTATGTCGCCGGGAGCGTCGAGGAAGAGAAAGTCCCATATTGACAGGACTTTGGGCTTCGATTAAAGTGAGGAGGTTATGATCACGGTGCCGGCCCATCGCGTAAAGCAGTTTGGCGTGGAATTCTACCAGGCCTCGTTCTCAGCCAAGGAGATCGAGCGCCTGGTGAAGTTCGAGATCCTCGGCTACACCGGAGGGCTTCCAAAGGAGACCCCGAAGACCCAGCGTTCAACGCGGGCCAGAGTCAGTTGGGAACTCCTAGAGAAGCGTATCAGTGAAAGCGAGACCGCGTACCAACGACCCCTGCTCCGCCGGAAGATCGAAGAGCTCGTGGCGTACTACCGGGAGTGCAGGGACGCGGGAACGCTCCCAGCCATCCCGGGAGCGGTGATCATCACCTCGGAGCAGCAGTTTACCTTCACGCCCATGGCGAGCCACCACGATCTGGGGCTGCTCCAGATTCCAGAGGAGCATGGCGTCCTCCGGGTGCTAGACGGCCAGCATCGGCTCCTTGCCCTGCACGCTCTCACGCAGGGCGGCGAGATCCCCGGGATCGAAGTGCCGGCCGTGCTCTTCGACTCCCTGGACGCTCGGGAGATCGTGGAGCTCTTCGTCACCATCAACGCCAAGCACACCAGGCTCAACCCGTCTCACATCGTGAGCCTGGCTGGGCGCAAACTCTACCCCGACCCGAACCAGGCCCTCGCCCACGACGTGATCCGCTCCCTCAACGAAGACGAGACCTCCCCACTCCACGGCGAGATCAAGATGCTCGGAACCGGTCGAGGAAAGGTCTCTCAGGCGCCGCTGGCGCAGGAGATGGTGGACCTTCTGCAGACCGTGGAGAAGATCGGCGGCAGTGCGCGGATCCAGGAGCTTCGGCACGGAGCCAAACGCTTCTTCCTGAACTACGCGAAGGGGATTGCGGGCCTGTTCCCGACCGCCTGGGCGGGGCGCAAGTACTCCATCAAGACCGGGGCCGCCCTTCGGGCCTTTATCCGTGTGGCTCCCGACGTCATGGCCCGCGCCCGCGAGCTCAAGCGGGACCCCTTCGACATGAACGCGATCCGGGAAGCCATCAAGCCCTGGGGAGCGCGCCTCGGCGACCGCCGCTTCGAAACCGAGGGGGAGTGGAAAGCCAAGCTAGCGGGAGGGACCCGGGGCACCGTGGAAATTCTCACCCGCCAGCTGCGCGACGCCCTGAGATCCTAGCTGGCTACTCCAACGTCCACTCGAAGTTCGCCTCGAGGATCTCGTAGCTCTTCTTTCCCCTCGGCGTCTCAGCCACGACGGTGGCCCCCACCCGCTTGCCGACCAGGGTGCGGGCCAGCGGCGCCATGACTGAGATCCGCCCCTTGCCTGGCTCGGCTTCGTCCGATCCCACAATCTGGTAGCGGACCTCGTTGCCCGCCTCGTCGGAGAGGAGCACCGTGGAGCCGAAGGTGATCCGGTCCCCGCTGGTGGGGGGGTCGATGACCTCCGCGAAGCCCACCGTGGCCTCTAGCTTGCCGATGCGCCCCTCGACGAAGGACTGCTTCTCCCGCGCCGCGTGGTACTCGGCGTTCTCGGCGAGGTCGCCATGGCTCCGGGCCTCCGCGAGGGCCTTGGTGATGCGCGGGCGCTCCACCTTCTTGAGATGCTCCAGTTCCTCCTTGAGGCGGATGTACCCTTGCCGGGTCATCGGGGTCCGCTGAACCGACACCGAGGCTCCTCCAGCTGTTTATTCAAGCCCCCAGGAGAAGGCGTGGGTTGGGGCGACCTCAACGATGACGGAGTCGGATTCCTCGAGAGCGGCCTCCTGGGGGTACTGGGGATACTTGGCGTAGAGGAGGGCGCGCAGTTTCCTGAAGCGTGGGCCTTTCTCGATGATGCCGGCAGTGCCCTGGATCGTGATCCCCTTGAGGTGCTGCCAGGCGTCTGAGTAGAGGTCAAAGACCACGGCCACGCGAGGGTTCGCCTTCAAGTTCAGCACCTTCTTGGCGTCGCTTCCCGAGGCAAAGTAGATTTTTCCGTCCTCCAGGACGTGGCACACCGGGACGAGATGAGGCATGCCCCGGGCATTCGCCGTCGCCACCCGACAGACACGTTCCCGCTGGATCAGATCAGCCAGGGATTTCTTCAGACGCACGGAGAACCTGTGAGGTTAGCCCGCACCCGGAAGCTGACCCAGCACCTCGACCTCGGCGCCGGCGCGAAGCTTCTCCACCCAGCTCGCCCAGGCGTGATTGCGCTTCTGGCTGAGGACCTGCTCCTTGAGATCGGCGCGCGCCTCCTCGAGGCCGGCCGGATCGGGAGGCTTCCGCTCGAGGGTGCTCACGAGGTAGATCCCCCGGGGCGTCTTGACCGGCTCACTCACCGCCCTTACAGCTGTCTCGAGCGCGGCCCGCATGACACCACCGGGCACCTCAGGGTCCGCGCCGAGCTCGCTAGGGGAGAAGAGCCCGGTGTCCCCTCCGGGAAAGCCATCTTTTTCGGCGAGGGCCACGAGATCCCCGCCGTTGACGACGGCAAGTGCCAACTCTCTGGCGCGCTCGAGAGCCCGGGCCTCAGCCTTCTGGCGCTTCACCGCATCGGCCACCCGATCTTTGATCTCAGAGAGCGCCGGAACCACGGAGGCAAGGTGTTCAATGGCCTTGAGCACCACATATCCTTGGGTTGTCTTGACCGGAGTCGAAATTCCGCCGACCGCCAGGCCGAAGGCCGCCTCCTCCACGTTCGGGTCCCGGCCGATCCCCTCCAAGGGATCGCCACGCGCCAAGACGACCTCCTTAGCCTCGAGCCCGAGCTTCCGCGCCTCGGCGTGGAAATCCCGAGCGCTTTGTAGCGCCGTCCGAGCCTCCTCGGCCTTTTCCCGAGCAGCGCTGTCACCCTGCTCCTCTTTGAGCCGCTCTCGGATCTCGACTGCCACCTCCGTCAGGGGGCGCTTGCCGCCCTCCCGGATGTCCAGAGCCTTGATGGCGTGATAGCCAAACGCAGTCCGCACCGGCTCGCCGGTGATCTCGCCCTCCTTCAAGGCGAAGAGCGCCTCCTCGAACTGGGGAACCATCTCGCCCCGGGCAACGTATCCGAGGTCGCCCCCGCTTCCCGCCGAGCCGGGATCTTCGGAAATCTCCTTGGCAAGCCCGACGAAGTCCTCTCCGGCCTGAGCGCGGCGGATAGCTTCCTCTACCCGGGCCCTGGCCTTCTCCTCGGCTCCGCTCCCCCCTACCTCGGGCACCCGCACGAGAATGTGGGCAGCCTGCACCTGTCGGGGCTCGACAAACTCTGCCCCGTGCTCCTTGTAGTAGGCCTCCACCTCCGCGTCGCTGGCTGGCTGGATGAAGTCCGTGCCCTTCAATGCGACGTACTGGAGCCGGCGGCGCTCGGGGAGCCGGAATTCCACCGAGCGGTCCCTGAAGTACGCTTCCACCTCTGACTCGCTGGCGTCGACCTTCTCCATCAACGGCTCCAACTCGATGAGGGCCCAGGCGGCCCGCACCTTCTCCCGGCCGAGGGAGTAGGCCTGGCGGATCTCAGCCTCAGAGACTTTGATCCCCTCCTTGACCAGCGCCTCGACCTTTCGACGAATGAGCCTCCTGCGCTCCTCTGACTCGAACGTTGCCGGGGTCAACCCATTCAACTGGAGAACCCGACGATAGCGCTCCAGGGAGAACTGGCCGTTCTCCTGGAAGGCAGCGATGGCGTGGACTCGGGCATTCAGTTCCTGATCGCTCACGACGATCCCCTCGGCCTCGGCGCGCTGGATGACGAGTTCCTCCCTGACCAGATCCTCGAGGACCTGCTGAGGGAGGCCGAGCCGCCTGGGCAAACCAGCGGTGAAGCGATCTCCGTATGCTTGGCGGTAGAAGTCCACATGAGCTTGGTAGCGTAGCTGGAAGCGGTCCCGCGGGATCTCCTCCCCATTCACCCGAGCTACGGCCGCGGGGCCGCCGCCCACGTTGATGCTTCCCTTGCCCCACACCAGGAACGTGGTCCCGATGAAGGCAGCGATCACCACCCAGAGGGACACGCTTAAAAGCTTGATGTTTCGCCGCATCGCGCCGATCATGACAAGCTCCAGGTTAACACACGCCCCGCAACGTGACCAGGAAGACGAGCTGATCAGCAGCCAGAGTCAGAACCCGAACAGGCTGCGCAGCCAGGGAAGGCCGAAGTAAATGACAAACGCCACCGTGACGCCATACATCATGGGGTGGACCTCCCCACCCTTGCCCCGCACCAGCTTCACGAAGGAGTAGGCCACGAAGCCGGCTCCAATCCCGTTGGTAATGGAGTACGTGAATGGCATCACGGTGAGCGTCAGGAGCGCTGGAAAGCCCTCCTCGAGGTCGGCGAAGGGAATCTCTCGCACGATCTTGCACATCAAATAGCCGACGACGATCAACGCAGGAGCCGTGGCCTGCGGAGGGACGATCCCAGCCAGGGGCGCGAAGAAGAGGGCCAGGAGAAAACAGAGCCCCGTGAACACAGAAGCCAACCCGGTCTTGGCGCCCTCCGAGACGCCGGCGGCCGACTCGATGTAGGTGGTCGCCGAGGAGGCCGCCCCCAGCCCCCCGGCCACCGCACCGAGGGAGTCGATCAAGAGTATCCGCCTAAGCCGGGGAAGCTTGCCCTCCCGGTCAAGCCAGCCTGCTTCCCCACCGATCCCAATCACGGTCCCCATGGTGTCGAAGAAGTCGGAGAGCATGATCGAGAAGATCGTGATCAGCGCCGCGAGAATCCCGACCCGCCAGAAGACCTCGAAGTTGAGCCCCGCTCCCAGGGTGGAGAGGTCGGGAAGATCCACGATCTTATCAGGCAGAACCGCCCGGCCCGAAGTGGGAAACGCCGTGCCCCCAGAGGCCGCGTTGACGATCATCGCGACCACCGTGGTCAGAATAATGCCGAGCAGCAGCGCTCCCCTGACCCGCCGAGCCAGCAACCAGAGGGTGAGAAACAGCCCCACCAGCGCCACGGCCACAGGCGCAGTGGTGAGATCGCCCAGGGTGACCGGGACACCCGGTGGTCCCGGCTTGACGAAGCCGGCCGAGGAGAGGCCGATGAACAGGATGAAGAGGCCGATCCCGACGCTGATCGCCTGCTTAAGAGAGAGAGGGATCGCGTTCATGATGGCCTCGCGGAAGCCGGTGAGGACGAGAATGGTGATGGCGACTCCCTCGAGCACGATGACGCCCATGGCAGTCTGCCAGGGGAGCTTCATGCCCGCGACGAGCTGGAAGGCCACCACGGCGTTGAGCCCCATCCCCGAGGCGATCGCGAGCGGGTAGTTGGCGACGAGCCCCATGGCCAGGGTAGCCAGCCCGGCCACCAGGCAAGTGGCGGCGAGCGTGGCGGCGAACGGCGGCCCTTGCCCCTCAAGCCCAGGCACTCCGGCGAAGGAGAGAATGGCGGGGTTCACGAAGATGATATAGGCCATCACCATGAAGGTGGTGAGGCCTCCACGCACCTCGGTGCCGACCGTCGTCCCCCGCTCGCTGAGCCCGAAGTATTGGTCGAGCACGGGCTACCCTTGTGAAGAGCTCTCCCCGTCGGGGGGTGCCTTGCGCTCCGCCCGAACCACCCGTCGGACCACGGTCAAGAAGCCGGTGTGAGCAACCATCCGATGGAAAGGGCGCACCGACTGCCCCTCGATGTTCCACGGACGGAGGATCGTCTCGAAGGTCTCCACCAGGGCGTAGGCCGGATTCATGCGGAGGGTCTCCACGAGCTGATGGGACTGGATGATCGTCGGCACGTAGCAGAGCAGGATTCCGCCGGGGCGCAATGCCCGAGTGAGCGGCCCGACCACGCGCCACGGCTCAGGCAGGTCCAGGATCACCCGATCCACGGGCTCCTCGTCGGCGAGTCCCTCCTCGACACGGAGGAAGCGCACCACCAGGTTGTCGACCTCGCCGAATCGCGCGTGAATGTTCATTAGCGCGCGCCGAGCAAACTCCTCGCGCTGCTCGTAGGTAATCACGCACCCCTCGGGCCCCACGGCCCTGAGAAGCGCCATAGTCAAGGCGCCTGAGCCGGTCCCAGCCTCCAGGACGCGCGCCCCCGGATAGATGTCCCCCCAGAAGAGGATCATGGCGAGGTCTTTGGGGTAGATCACCTGGGCTCCTCGGGGCATCTCCAGGACGTACTCCCCGAGCGTCGGCCGGAGTGCCAGGAGGCGGTGGCCCTTCGAGGAACGAAGCCAGCTCCCCTCAGGCTGACCGATGACAGCGTCGTGAGAGATCCAGCCACGATCCGAGTGAAAGGTCTCGCTTTTGCGGAGGGTGAGGAGGTGGCGCTTGCCCCGCTGATCGATCAGGAGCACGTGCTCCCCGTCCTGAAAGGAGGAGAAGAGCGTCATGTCCAGAGTCCTTATACCACACCCACGCGCGGCGAGAAAGCGGTCAGGGGCGGCGCGGTTCCGGGAGCCCGAGGCTGGCGAGGAAGCCGAGGAACGGCATGCCCGCCGAGAGCGTCAGCGCGACGAAGAGCCCCCAGTGGTCGGCGACCCAGCCGAGAAGCGCGACGCCGAGCCCACCGGTGCCGATGGCGAAGCCCACGATGAGCCCCGAGGCCATCCCCGGGCGACGGGGCAGGTAGGCTTGAGCCAACACCACCGATATGGAAAACGTGGAGACCAGCACAAAGCCCGTAGCGCCGAGAAGCACGAGCGCCAACGGCCCTCGGGCGAAGAGGAAGCCCATCGCGAGGGGCGTGGCGAAGAAGAAGACGGTGACCATGAACCGGCGGGGTCCCCAGCGGTCGGCCATGGGGCCACCGACGAGGGTGCCTAGGGCGCCGGCCCCAAGAAAAATGAAGAGAAGCGGCCCCACCAACCGCGGGTCCGCCCCGAGCACGTCCACGTAGAAGAGCGGCACGAAGGTCGTGAAGCCGAGGGAGGTCCACGAGCGAAGTGTCACGACGCCGATAAGCACCACCATGGCGCCGACCATCGCGGGACGGCCACCCTCAGGGCCTGCGGAGATGGATGACGGCGCTTGCGGCTCGCGAGAGAGGCGTGGGAGGGCCAAGGTCAGGAGCATCACGACGGCGAAGCTCGGGAGCAGCATGCCGAGACTCCCCCCGAGCCCGAACCCGGTGACCAGCACCGTGATCAGAGGCGGGCCCAACGCGATTCCCACGTTGCCGCCCACGGAAAAGATGGCGGTCCCCGTGGCTTTTCGATCTCCCGCGACGCGGCCGGCCGTCCGGTAGCCTTCGGGGTGATAGGCGGCGACGCCGAATCCCATGAAGACCACCAGGCCCAGGATGGTGGCATAGCTCGGCGCGACGCCGGTTAAGGCGAGTCCCAACCCCGCGACGAAGACCGAGATCGGGAGAAGCCACCGCCGGGAGGTCTGGTCGGCGAGATATCCGAAGAGAGGCTGGATCACCGAGGAGGTGACGTTGGCTACGAGCATGATGGTGCCTGCGGCCGTGTAGGACAGAGCGAACGCCGCCTTGAGGAACGGGAGGAGAGCCGGCAGGGCCCCCTGGTTGACGTCAATGACGAGGTGCCCGACAGCCAGCAGCGCCAGGAGCTTGGTGTTGGGTCGCGCGCGAGAGGCAACGGAAGGAGCGACGAGGGTACCGGACGCAGTGAGATCTCGAGAGTCGGGGGGCCCGACAAGAGTGGACATAGGCCGCCCTCTATGATATCTCACGCGCGCCATGACCCACCCGCTCAGGGTTACCCAGTGCGGACGCGCCAGATCGTGAAGACCCCCAGCCCGAGGACGACAACCACGAAGCCGAAGGCGCCGAGGTAGCTCCCGGTCAGATCGTAGATCGCGCCGCCCACCCACGCGCCGATAGCCTCGCCCGGCCCCGTCGCCAGCACGATCCAGCCGAAGATAGTCCCGAACGCCGGCCCGGCGAAGAGGTCGCCAGCCCGCGCCGAACTGATGATGCCGCTCGATCCCTGGGCCAAGCCATAGAGCAGCACGTAGAGAGCCAGCCACGCGGGCCAACCGGTTCCGCCCAGGAGGGCAAGACAGCCGACACCGAGGGCGGCGCTCGAGTAGGTCAGGGTCAGCGTTTCGGCCCGGCCCAGACGATCGCCGAGCCAACCGGTGAGAAGGCGACCAGCCAGGCTCACAAGGCTCACCGTCCCCAATGCCGTCGCGGCCTGGACCGCGGAGATGCCCACCCCCACTGCGAAGGCCACCATGTGGACGTTCATCAGCGGAAAGCCCATCGAGGAAAAGAACCGACACGCGACCAGCCACCAGAAGCCTCGAGTGCGGACCGCCTGCCGGAGAGTCGGGGATTCGCCGCCCCCGGCCGAGACGCCGACGGGCGGTGCTCCACGAGGCGACCGCATCCGGGTGGTGATCGCTTCGGGCAACCGCTGAAAGACGTTGGCCGGAACGAGGACGCCGACGAGGAGGGCCGCCCACACCAAGAGCGTGTTTCGCCACCCGAAGTGCGTCACCAGACTCTGGGCAACGGGGACCAGCATGAAGGCGCCGAGGCCGGTCCCGAGGTCGGCGATGGCAATGGCCCGCCCGCGCGCGGTCGGATACCAGAGGGCGGCCAGCATCATGTTGGCCGGGCTCCCGAGACAGGCGAGCCCCAGCCCGGCCACAACCCCGTAGGTCAGAACGACCACGGGGAGGCTGGAAGCTCGGCTCGCCGCAACAAATCCGATCGCTGCCACCAGCGCGCCCCACTGAAAGAGCCTGCGAGGCCCCAGCCGGTCGAAGGCGTAGCCGATGAGCGGACCGGTGAAGCCTCCAAGGAGGAACACGAGAGCTTGGACCGTGGCGACCTCCGCCCGTGAGGCCCCGAACTCCTCGACCAACGGGAGGTAGAGGACTGCGAATGCCATGAGGATGCCGTTCTGCACCGTCAGGGTCAGCCCGGCGATGGCGATGCTCCACGGCGCCTGACCTTTGTCCTCGGTCATGGGCACAAAAAAGGCAGTACCCGATCGCGCGACACCGCTCGCAACGACTCGACTGGAGCTCCAGGATCGGGCGTTCCGAGCGGCGGCTCTGCCGCCGCAGCCGATGGGGGAGGCCTCGGAGGGGGCCGTCGAGGCCCTCTCCGATGTTAGAAAGCTGACAGTCCCGTGATGTCCTGCCCGATGATGAGGGTGTGGATGTCGTGAGTCCCCTCGTACGTGACGACCGTTTCCAGGTTCAGCATGTGGCGGATCGCCGGGTGCTCGTCCACGATGCCCGCGGCGCCCAAGATGTCGCGGGCCATCCGCGCCGTCGCCAGGGCCATCCAGACGTTGTTCCTCTTGGCCATGGAGATCTGCTGGGGCCGCACCTTGCCCTGGTCCTTGAGACGGCCGAGGTGGAGCGCGAGGAGCTGGGCCTTGGTGATCTCGGTGAGCATCCAGACCAGCTTCTGCTGGACAAGCTGAAACGACGCGATGGGCTTGCCGAACTGGACCCGGGACTGTGCATACTGAAGGGCCCAGTCATAGCAGGCCATTGCGGCCCCGATGGCGCCCCAGGCGATGCCGTACCGGGCTTGGGAGAGGCAAGAGAGGGGTCCTCTGAGCCCCTTGACGGCGGGGAGCTTGCTCTCCACAGGGATGGCGCATTCCTGCAGGGCCAGCTCAGAAGTAATGGAAGCGCGCATGGAGAACTTGCCTGGGATCTCGAGGGTGGAGAAGCCCGGGGCGCCCTTCTCCACCAGGTAGCCCCCGATCTCGCTGGCCTCATCCTTGGCCCAGATTAGCGCCACGTCGGCAATCGAGCCGTTGGTGATCCAGAGCTTGGTGCCGTTCAGGACGTAGGTGTCGCCCTTCCGGAGCGCCCGGCACTTCATGGACGCGGGGTCTGAGCCGTGATCCGGCTCGGTGAGGCCGAAGCATCCCACGACCTCCCCTCGGGCCAAACGAGGGAGCCACCGCTCCTTTTGCTCGTCAGACCCATAGGCATGGATCGGGTACATGACGAGCGCACTCTGCACCGAGGCACAGGACCGGAGCCCGGAATCCCCGCGCTCCAGCTCCTGCATGATGAGGCCGTAGGCCACATTGTTGAGGCCAGCGCAGCCGTATCCCTGAATGGTCGCGCCAAAGATGCCCATCTCCCCTAGCTGGGGGATCAGGTGAGTCGGAAACGTTCCCTCGCGATGGTGCCCCTGGATGATGGGCAGGAACTCGGCCTCCACCCAGTCGCGCATCGTATCCCGCACCATCCGCTCCTCCTCGGTGAGAAGCTCCTCGAGCCCGTAGTAGTCAACGCCGCGAAACTTCTCCATGGCTATTTCCTCACACGTTGGTGACGACAGCCGGAGCATCCTCACCCAGGGCCCGCTCGAGGGCCTCGGCCAGGAGCTGGTCATGCTCATGGCTCACGGCGAAGATCCGGCACTGGGCCACTTTCCCAGGCAGGTACTTGAAGAGCTCGGTCAGGCGCTCCTTGGAGACGCGCTTGGACCCCGAGTCGTAGACATAGATCTGCCGGTCTCCCAGACCCAGCGGGTTGAGCGGCCGCGGGTCTTGAAGCGCCATGTCAATCTTGAAGGGAAACTCTCTGAGGCGAGCCGGCAAGCAGTCGCGCACACGCCGCTCCACCTCCTCCGCCTTCAAAAACCCGAGCCCGCGCCTCAGCTCTGCGATGTCCAGGACCACCTCGTGGGACATCCGCCACTTGAGCCGGCGATCCAGGATCTGCCGCCACTCCTGCCCCAAGGCGTGCTGGGCGGAATCGTTCGAATCGTGCCAGCGTCCGACTTCCTCCAGGAGCGTCCACTCGGTGAAGTGGAGGTACGGGTGGAGCCCCTCCCTGAGGTTCCACGGAAAGACGATCCGCATCGTGTCGCGGAAAACCTCTTTGAGATGGAGATCGATCCCCCGGGTGGTTCGGTGGTAGTAGACGTTGGTGTACATGTAAAAGCGAGCGGTGAGGAACATGATGAGGGCCTGGGTCCCCCCGCGGTCCAGTGTGAGCCCCTCATCGGTGAAGAAGGAGTAATAGATGATCCGGTCGATGTCGATGGGGCCGATGGCCACGCCGCACATGTAGGAGTCACGGAGGACATAGTCCATGTTGTCGGCGGTGTAGATGCCCGAGAGAAGCGGCTTGAGGGCGGCTAGCCAGCGAGGATGCCCGGCCTCGGGCCGGGTGTAGGCTTTGCCCATCAGGTAGCAGATCCACTGCGGATCGATCCGCTCGCCGGAGGAAAACGCTCCCGACGGGCTCCGGGACAGCTCCCGAATCAACTCGCCCAGCTCCTCGCGGATGATCCGCTGCCCCACCATCTCGTGGGTGAGCCGGAAATCCACCAGAAAGTTGTCGTCGAAGAAGTGACCGAAAGGACCGTGACCCACGTCGTGTAAGAGCCCAGTGATCCGGAGCAGCTCCTCGATGAGGGCCACCGAGGGAACGTCGACGAAGATCGACCTGAGCGAGGGGTAGAGCTGCTGGGCGAACCGCCCGGCCAAGTGCATGGTGCCCAGCGCGTGCTGAAAACGGCTGTGCTCGGCCGCGGGGAAGACCCAGCGCGCCGACTGAAGCTGCGGGATCCGCCTGAGACGTTGGACCCAGGGGGTATCGATCAGATCCTGCTCGGTAGCCTCTCCGGCGATGCCGTCAGGCCGCGTGTAGAGGATGTAGTGATGAATAGGATCCGCGATGAGCCCGCGCCCCTGATAGCTATCCACCCCTTTCATGGCATGAGGGTACCCCACTTTTCGGTGGTGCGGAAGTGCCGATAGCGGCCTTGCGGCCGGACAGTGACGGCGTGGAACCGGAACTCTCTCACCACCGCCATGACAATTTCGTCGCCGACCTGAGTGGCCCAGAGCCGGGCGTAGAACTCCTCCTGGCTCCTCACGGGCTCCCCGCTCAAGCGGACAATCCGGTCTCCTGGTTGAAAGCCCGCGGACGCCGCGGGCCCGACCGGCGAGACACCGATCACGACGGCGCCTTCTCCGGCCGCCTGTATCGCGCCGCTCCCCCAGCGCTCTGAGCCGAGGGTGGCGACCGAGGGACGGTCAAACGGCACCGAAACCCTGATCCCCACGACCGCAGGCCGAACCCTCTGCACCGACGAGGAGAGCAGAGCATCGTGAGAAGGCTCCGGAGGTTCTGCGTTCGCCTTCGGGCTGGCCCAGAGGAGGGTCGGGAGCAACAAAACCAGGAGCAACGCCTGGACAATCTCCGCTCGATGCCGCAGCTCAGCTCTCAGATCGCGGTCGCCCGTTTTCATGCCGTCGCGAACCCTGCCCCATCCGTCACTCCGGGCATTGCCCTAGCTCTAATTCTAAGCCGAAAGCATTCACGGGATTGTGTCTGAGCCTCCCGCTCGGTTGCGCCCTGCGACCAGCAGCCAGGCAAACCCGGCACGGAGACACTATGGCCTTCCTCCCTCTCTCGGAGTGCGATCTTATGTTTCATGTGATGTCCTCCCTGCTCCCAACTCTACCCGAAACCCCAGCTGCCCTCATCGCGGTAGGACCGCCGGTTACCCAACGGCCCCCGCACAGATCCCGGCGTGC
>JBHIAB010000036.1:0-20211 GCA_046758385.1 Methylomirabilia bacterium
GGTCTCGCAGCTGCGCGACCTCGGCCAGCGCCGCTATTTCGGCGGCGCCCCCTCCGGGGACCACCCCTCCGTCGACCGCCTCCTGAACCGCCGAGGCGGGGGCGCGCGGGCTCCGCCGGCGCTAGCTGCATGGGGGGGTGGGTCGGCCGGGGGGGGGAGCCCCCCTCCGAGTGATGAATATTCGGTTCCCGTACAGCGGGTGGTTGTTCGACCTGGACGGCACCGTCTACCGCGGGGAGGAGCTGATCCCTGGCGCCCAGGAGGTAATCCGCGCCCTCCGCGAGTCTGGTCGTCGAGTCGTCTTCCTCTCCAACAAGCCCATCCAGACCCGAGAGGAGTACGCCAAGAAGCTGACGCGCCTGGGAATTCCGACGGAGCCCGGGCATGTCGTGAATTCCTCCCTGGTGCTCGCCCGATACCTCGCCCGCCACGACCCCGGGGCCTCGTGCTTTGTGATTGGCGAGCTGCCACTCATTGCCGAGCTCCGAGCCCATGGGCTCCACGTGCGGGAGGCCCCCGACGTAGGCTGGGTGGTCATCGCCTTTGACCGCACGTTCACCTACGCCAAGCTCAACACCGCGCTCCAGGCCGTGCGCCGGGGGGCGCGTCTGATCGCCACAAACCCCGACCGCACCTGCCCCACGGAGTCCGGGGAAATTCCAGATTGTGCGGGGATGATGGCGGCCGTGGAGGCCGTGACGGGCGCCGAGGTCGAGGTGGTCGCCGGCAAGCCGTCTCCGCTCATTCTGGAGGCGGCCCTGGAGGTGCTGGCGCTCCCGGCGGTTGCTTGCGTCATCGTGGGAGACCGGATCGAGACTGACATCGCCATGGGCCGGGCTCTGGGAGTGGGGACGATCTTGGTGCTCAGCGGCGTCACAAGGCCCGAAGACTCGCGCGTCGGGGAGCTCCCCCAGGATCACGTGCTAAGATCAGTCCGGGAGATCCTCGAGCCATGACCCGCATGGTCGGTCTCGACGGTGAAATCTTCGACGCCCTGGTCATCGGCGGGGGGATCGCTGGAGGGGGGGTGGCTCGCGATCTGGCACTGCGCGGGCTCTCAGTGGCTCTCTTCGACAAGGGCGACTTCGCCTCTGGCACCACCTCGCGGTCCTCCAAGTTGATTCATGGCGGGCTCCGGTACCTGGAGTTGTTCGACTTCGGCCTCGTCCGTGAGTCGCTTCGCGAGCGGAAAACCCTCCAGCAGCTCGCGCCTCATCTGCTCCGGCCGCTCCCCTTTTTGATCCCGGTCTACCGGCACTCCAGGCGCGGGCTTATCAGGGTGCGGATCGGCTTGACCCTCTACGACTGGCTGAGGCCGCGCGCGGGTGGGGAGCGCTCCCGGGTCCTGAGCGTCCTGGACGCGCTGAGCCTGGAGGCTGAACTCAGGCCCGATGACCTGAGAGGGGCCGGCTATTACTTCGACGATCTCCTGCTCTCCCCCGAGCGCCTCTGTTTGGAGAACGTGCTCTCCGCGGTCCGGCATGGCGCTCGCGCGTTCAACTACTGCCAGGTCGAAGAGGTCGTGCGGGGCCGGAAGGGGGTCGATGGCCTGAGAGTCCGCGACCTCCTCTTCAACCATGTTCACACTGTTCGGGGGCGCGTCATCATCAATGCCGCCGGTCCCTGGGTGGACCGGATCCGGGAGCTGGCGAGGGTCAGTGACCGGGGCAAGCGGGTGATCCGGACCACGAAGGGCATCCACTGTCTGCTACCCAGGATGACCGATCGTGCCGTCTACCTCTCCGCGCGAGACGACCGCATGATCTTCGTGATCCCCTGGCGCCAGTTCTCTCTGGTGGGAACCACGGATACCGACTTCCACGGTGATGCGGACCGCCTCTGGGCCACCAAAGACGAGGTGGCCTATCTCCTCGGGGAAATCAGCCGGGTCTTCACGGATCCAAGGGTCAGTGAGGACAACGTGGTTTACTCCTACGCTGGGGTGCGCCCACTCACGTTCGAAGCCGGGAGATCTCCCTCCAGAGTCTCCCGCGAGCACCGGGTGTTTCCCGAGGGGCCGCGGGGGAGGTTCCTGACCATCACCGGAACCAAGCTCACGTGCTTCCGCAGCCTGTCGGAACAAGTTGGAGACCGGGTGATGAGGGTTCTGGGGCGGCGGCGAGTGCCTTCGCGGACGGCCGAGGTGGCGCTCGACGGCACCGATGAGCCAGCCCCTTCCATCGAGGTCAGAGCTTGGATGGACGTCTCGGCCGAGATGGCGGCCACCGGGCTCGATCGGGAGACCCTGGAGATGCTGGTGGAGACCTACGGACGGGCCTATCCCCGGATCCTGAACCTGGCACGGAAGGCCGCTGATGGGATCGAGCGCCTCTGCCCCAGCAACCTCGAAATCGTCGCTCAGCTCTATCATGCGGTTTCAGACGAGCTCGTGGTCTCCCTCCAGGACTTCCTCCTCCGTCGGACGGGGATCGGCCTGAGCCCTTGCCTGGGGCTCGACTGTGCCGAGGCCATTGGCCGTCGGATGGCCGACCTCCTCGGTTGGAGTTCTCGGCGCCTGAGCGCCGAGCTCGCGGCCTACCGCGACACCATTGAACGGAGCCGCCGATTTCGGCACAGTTCATGAATCTCGTTGCCTTGATCGGGCTTCTCCTGGGAGTGGGTCTCGCGGCCGTGGTCGGCGCGCCGGCTGCCGGCCAGTCGCAGAGGACACTTCTCGCCGCTCACCGCGGCGGCGCTCGCCTCTGGCCGGAGAACTCGCTCCTCGCCTTCAAGAACGTCATCGGCCTCGGCGTGGACCTGATCGAGTTCGACGTCCACCTGACGCGGGACGGCCACGTGGTGGTGCTCCACGATCCCACGCTGGAGCGGACCACCACGGGGGTCGGTGAGGTCCGTGCCGCGAGGCTCGCGGAGCTTCGTCAGGTCCGGCTGAAGGACAGGGATGGGGGGGAGACCGGGGAACCCATTCCCACGCTCGAGGAGCTTCTCGATCTCGTGGCCCCGACCCCAGTCGGGATGCTGCTCGAAATCAAGACCGCGTCCAGGAGGGAGCGCTATGAGCGGATCGAGGAGAAGGTGCTCGATCTGCTCCGGTCGCGGGGCCTCGCGGGCCGGACGGTCATCATGTCCTTCCACCCCGGTATCGTCCGGCGCATCCGCGAGCTCGACCCCGCGATCCGGACGAGTCTTCTCGTCTCCAAGCGGACGCTTGAGCGGGAAGGCGCCGAGCTGGAGGAGGCCTTGGGGTGGGCGTCGCACGCGGGGGCCACGGAGATCGGCGTGCAGTACACCATGATCACTGGAGAGTTCCTCGCGGCAGCCCGCGGGCGAGGGCTCCGCGTTGGGGCGTGGACCGTGAACGACGAGGCCGGGATGCGCCGCATGACCGAGTTCGGGGTGGACGCCCTCATCACCGACCGCCCTGACCTGGCCAGAGAGTTCCTCGGCCGATGAGCCCCCGGCGCTACCTCCTTGCCCTGGACCAGGGAACGACAGGCTCGACCGCCCTGATCGTGGATCCGGAGGGGCAAGTGCGCGCTCGCGGGTACGCCGAGCTCCCCCAGTACTTCCCGCGGCCGGGCTGGGTGGAGCATGATCCCGAGGAGATCTGGCAGACCACCTGCCGCGCCGGGGAGGCGGCCCTTCGCGCGGCCGGCGTTGCCGGGTCCCAGGTTGCAGCAATCGGTATCACGAACCAGCGCGAGACTGCCATCGTCTGGGAGCGCGCCTCTGGACGCCCGATCCACCGCGCCATCGTGTGGCAGTGCCGACGGACTGCGGAGCTGTGCGAGCGCCTCCGGGGTGACGGCCTCGCCGCGCTGGTGCGCGAGCACACGGGGCTCCTCATCGACGCCTACTTCTCCGGGACCAAGATCCGCTGGCTCCTTGACGAAGTGCCCGGCGCGCGGGCTCGCGCGGAGCGAGGCGAGCTCGCCTTCGGCACCGTGGATTCCTGGCTCGTCTGGAAGCTCTCCAGCGGCCGCGTTCATGCGACGGATGCTACCAACGCCTCCCGCACGATGTGCCTCAACATCGGAGAGCTCACCTGGGACGGCGAGCTGCTCTCTGTCCTCGGCGTGCCGCGCGAGCTCTTACCAGAGGTGCATCCCTCTGCGGGTGTGGTCGCCGAGACCGGTTCCCTCGGCTGGCTCCCCTCGGGGATCCCGGTTGCGGGGATTGCTGGGGACCAGCACGCGGCGCTCTTCGGCCAGGCCTGCTTCGAGCCGGGCATGGCCAAGAATACGTACGGCACTGGCTGCTTTGCGCTCTTGAACACGGGGTCGAGGCCGGTCGCGTCGACGCACGGTCTCATCACCACAGTAGCATGGCAGCTGGGCGGGCAGACGACCTACGCGCTGGAAGGGTCGGTCTTCATCGCTGGCGCTACCATCCAGTGGCTCAGAGATGGTCTTGGACTCGTCGCCCATGCAGCGGAGAGCCAGGCACTTGCGGAATCGGTGCCGGACACGGGCGGCCTCTACCTCGTGCCGGCCTTCGTCGGGCTCGGCGCCCCGCATTGGGACATGTACGCCCGGGGGACAATCGTGGGGATTACCCGTGGCACCACCCGGGCCCATCTGGTCCGGGCGGCGCTGGAGGCCATCGCCTATCAGAGTGGGGATGTGCTGGAAACGATAGCGAGCGAGTCCGGGATGCCGATCCGGTCGCTCCGAGTGGACGGTGGTGCCGCGGTCAACGACTTTCTCTGCCAGTTCCAGGCCGACATCTTGAACGCGGAGGTACTGCGTCCCGCACTGACAGAGACCACGGGGCTCGGCGCCGCCTACCTAGCCGGGATCGGAGTAGGGCTCTGGCGGGGGCTGCCGGACGTCGCGCGGCACTGGCGGCTGGGGCGACGGTTCGCCCCCTCCTTGGCCGCCGATGAGCGGGCGGTGGCCTCCCGCGGGTGGCGGCGGGCGGTGGAGCGCGCTCGGGGCTGGGCGGAACCCGAACGCGCGGGGCAGTCGACTGTGTAGACGGCCCCCTGGTTGAGAGCTCTCGACCAGGTCACCGGTGAAAACGCAGAGCCCCACAACGCCGTGGTTGGCATTCACACTTGACACGTGCTCCTGTTTCTTGGGATCATCGGGCGGCTTTGGGAAGGCTCGAGGAGGGCTTCGCCGCCTAGAGCTGCACAGGTCGGTTTGTATTCGTTGGCTCCATCACATCACAGGAGGTGGATCATGTTCGGCAAGGTGGCCTCTCGGCGTTGGCCAGTGATTCTTGCTGTTTCGCTGTTCTTCTCTTTGGCAGTCACCCCGGCTGTGGCTGAAGTGAATGTTAAGTTCTGGCATGCCATGTCCGGCTCGCGGATTAAGTTGCTCAAGGGGATGGCAGAGGACTTCAACAAAACGCACCCAGGAATTACCGTACAAGCCCAATACATAGGGAGCTACAACGAGACCCTGAACAAAACCATTGCGGCCGTTAAGGCTGGCAATGCGCCGCACGTGTTTCAACTCTATGAGGTCGGGACCCGGAGAATGATTGACGGGGGGATGATCATCCCTATCGGAGATCTCGCGAAACCGGGTGAGGTGGATTGGGGAGATTACGTAGATGCCGTGATGTCCTACTACACGATTGAGGGGAAGCTCTATTCGATGCCGTTCAACTCCTCTACCCCCATCCTCTATTACAACAAGACCTTGTTTAAGAAGGCCGGGTTGGACCCAAGCAAGCCGCCTGAGACGTGGAACCAGGTCCGCGACATCGGGAAGAAGATTGTGAACAGTGGGGTAGCCGAGGCGGGTATCACCTGGAATCTCCATAGCTGGTATTTTGAGCAGTGGCATGCCGTGCAGAATGCTTTACTGGTGGACCAAGGGAACGGTCGAGAGGGTCGCGCGGCGAAGGTTCTCTTTGATGGTCCCGCTGGGGTCAGGATCGTGAAGTGGTGGACCGGTCTGGAAAAAGACAAGATCTATTTGAACGCGGGCCGAGGGTGGAGTAATCACCGCAAGGCGTTCATTAGCGGACAGGCAGCCATGATGATCTCGTCTACCTCAGACGTTACGCAGATGACCAAAGCCTTCAAGGGAAAGGGATGGGACTTGGGGACCGGTTTCTTTCCAAGGCCCGATAATGTTCCTCGTCAGGGGTTGATTATCGGGGGTGGCACCCTCTGGATGACCAAAGGCCATCCCAAAGAGGAGCTGCAAGCTGCCTGGGAGTTTCTGAAGTGGATGAGTATGCCGGAACAACAGGTGACGTGGCACAAAGGTACCGGGTACTTTCCGATTCGGAAAAGCGCGATGGAGTTGCTTGAGAAAGAAGGCTGGTTCAAGGATTTTCCCAACTACAAGGTGGCCTTTGATCAATTGCTTCAAACCAAAACCTCGTTGGCCACGCGAGGCGCCTTGATTGGGGTGTTTCCGCAACTCAGAGAGGCGGCTCAGACGGCGATCGAAAAAATTTATGAAGGCAAGGCTACACCAGAAGAAGCCCTGAAAGAAGCGGCTGAAAAGACCAATAGAGAGTTGGCCAAATACAATGCCCTGTTCAAGTAGGGCTCATCTCCACTAGATCGGGGGTGAAGCGCTCCCGTCGACCCTCGGAAGGTCGGAAGCCACGTCTTCTTGACTTTCGACCTTCCCTCTTTTAGTCTTCAAGGTTCATCCGAAGGTCGAAAATGGAACGCAAGGCGACCTTCGATAACAAGATCCTGCCCTATTTCCTGATCGCTCCTTCTTTCATTATCATCGGCTACTTTCTCTTCTATCCGACCTATGAGACGTTTAGATTGAGTCTTTATCGTGTGGGTCCGTTTGGGATCAGGAAGCTCTTCGTCAAGTTCGGAAACTTCGTCGAGTTGTTTAGTTCGCCGGACTACTCGCACAGCTTCAATGTCAGCTTAATTTTTTCGACATCTGTAGTTATCTTCGGGCTGGCGATTTCGCTCGGCCTGGCTGTTCTGATCAACCGTGAAATTCGCGGTATCAATTTTTATCGGGCTGCGTTGATCTGGCCGTACGCGCTCTCGCCGGCGATCGCTGGTGCGCTCTGGGTCTTTCTGTTTGATTCGGCTGCCGGATACCTGAACTATTTCTTCTCAATCCTGTTCGACATCAAGCCCAAATGGCTGACGACAGGTTCGCTGGCTCTCCTTGTGGTTACAGGGGCGGCTACTTGGAAGAACCTGGGATATAACATCATTTTGTTCTTGGCGGGTCTTCAGAACATCCCTAGGGATCTTCATGAAGCGGCGGCGATAGACGGGGCGAATCGATTCCAGACGTTCTGGAGAATTACGTTCCCGCTTTTGTCTCCCATGACGTTTTTTCTTCTGGTGATGAATCTGATTTATTCCTACTTTGGCTCATTTGGGTTGATCCACGTTATGACAGAGGGTGGCCCAGCAAACGCCACCAATATCCTGATCTATGATCTCTATAAAGAGGCATTTATCAATCATAGCGGGGGGCTGGCGGCGGCCGAATCGGTGGTTCTGTTCGCCCTCGTGGTGATGTTGACGCTGGTGCAGTTCGGAACTTCGGGCAGGCGGGTCCACTATCAATAGCGGGCGGGGAATGCAGAAAAAAGTAGGTTACAAGCGTCGGATGTTGGTGCATATCGTTCTGATCGCATCGGTTGCGGTCGTGGGGGCTCCCGTGCTGTTCGCGTTTGTCATCAGCACGCAGAGTCCCGTAGAGGTTTTTAGTTATCCGCCCAAACTATTGCCGGGATCGCATTACAGCAATTACCAGCAGGCCTGGCAGCAGGTGAACCTAGGACGGATGATGTTCAACAGCGCGTATTGTGCTGTTATGGTGGCTCTAGGGAAATTCGTTGTCTCCGTGACGGCCGCGTTCGCGTTTTCGCATTTCAGGTTTCGGGGCAAACAGTTCTGGTTCTTTTTGATTCTGATTACCCTGATGCTTCCGATTCCGGTTCGGATCGTGCCGCTCTTTGAGGTTGTCGCGAAGCTGCAATGGGTGGACACCTACTGGGGGTTGATTGTCCCATTCCTGGCGAGTGCGACGGGAACGTTCCTGTTCCGGCAGCACTTTCTGATGATTCCGGATGAATTGACTGACGCCGCCAAGATCGATGGATGTGGTCCGATACGGTTTTTGTTTCAGATCCTGATCCCGTTGTCGAAGAATACGATCGGGGCATTCGGGGTGATTGAATTTGTGTATATCTGGAACCAGTACCTCTGGCCGCTCATTGTGGTGAACGCGGATGAGATGAAGGTGGTGCAGATCGGAGTGAAGATGCTGATCAGTACGGAGGCAATGAACAACTGGGGTGTGATTATGGCCGGAGTGCTGATCGCTATGATCCCACCGCTGATGGTATTTTTCGTGATGCAGAAGAGTTTCATGAAGGGATTCGCATTTATGAGAGAGAAGTAGAAGTGTGGGCCTCAGGCTTTGTCCTCGCGCATGGCAAATCCCTTGACGAACGCCCCCTGCAAGAGGAAGAGCACCAGCAGGGCTGGCAGCATGGCGATGATGGTGCCGGCCATGATGACATTCCAATCGGCGGCTTGCGCCTCACTGGCCAGGAGCATCTTGAGACCGATCTGGACTACCTTCATGGAGGCGGAGTTGGTTACCACCAGCGGCCAGAGGTACTGATTCCACATGTAAATGAACTCGATCATGAAGAGAGCTGCCGTGTTGGTCCGGCTCAGGGGCAGGAGAATTCGAAAGAGGAAGCCTATGGGGCCCGAGCCGTCGATGCGCGCGGAGTCGGCCAGCGAGAGCGGCACCGTGAGGAACACCTGTCGATAGAGGAGGGTGCCGGTGGCGCTGGCAAAGAACGGAACGGTCAAGGCCTGATAGGTGTCCACCCAGTCGAGGGTCTGCATCAGCTCGAAGGTGGGCACGATTCGGATGGGCAGGGGGAGCATGTGAGTCACGAGGATCATGATGAAGATGAGGTACTGACCACGGAAGCGGCCAAAGTAGGTGAAGGCAAAGGCGGCGAGCAGGGAGAGGACGATCTTGGCCACCGAGACTACGATGGAGATCACCGCGCTGTTGAAGAGGAGCCGCCCCATGTTGACCTGGGTCCAGGCCTGAGCGTAGTTCTCCAGAGCGTAACGCCCGGGAGAGAACTTGGGGGGGAACACAAAGACATCCGTAGGGCTCTGGCTGCTGACGGTGAGGGCGAAGATGACGGGGAAGGCGAGCACGACGACCGAGAGGATCAAGAAGCCGTGAAGCCAGAGTTGGTTCCGCCGAGCTTTTGCCATCGCCACCCTTACTGGTAGAACACCCACCGCCGGGCCGCCCGGAACTGGATAAGGGTCAACGCGGCCACGAACAGAAAGAGCACGATGGACTGGGCCGAGGCGTATCCGGTCCGGAGCGTCTCGAATCCGTCCCGGTAGAGCTTGTAGACCAGAATCTCCGTAGCTCGCCCCGGCCCTCCGGCCGTCATGATGTCGATGAGGCCGAACACCTCGAAAAACCCGTAGAGGGCGTTCATGATGATGAGAAAAAATGTGGTGGGGGTGAGCAGCGGGAAGGTCACCCTCCTGAAGCGCTGCCAGCCTCCCGCTCCGTCGAGGGCTGCCGATTCCAGCAGCTCGGCCGGCACTGCTTGCAAGCCGGCCAGGAAGAAGATGACGTTATAGCCCACCATCTTCCAGGTGGCCGAGGCCGTGACGGCGGAGAGCGCGAGGGATCCGTTCGTCATCCAGTTGGGCTGGGTCCCTGAAATCACGTAGACGAAGTATGTCAGGGCGCCCGTCGAGGGGTCGAACATGAGCGCCCAGATCGTCCCGGCGATGGCGGGGGAGATGGCGTAGGGCCAGATGAGAGCGGTGCGGTAGAGGCTGATGCCGGGGATCTTCTGGTTCAGGGCCAGGGCGAGGGCCAGGGAGAGGCTCAAGCCTGCCACGACCACGAAGAAGCAGAACACCACGGTGGCAAAGATGCTGTTTAAGTAGTCCGGGTCCCCGAACAGGCCCTTGAAGTTTTCCATGCCCACATAGAGCCGGCGATTGCCGAACGGCGCCACTTTGAAGAAGGAGAGGTACAAGGACTGGAAGGAGGGGACGAAGAGAAATACGAAGATGACTGCTACTGAGGGGGCCAGGAGGAAATAGGGGAGGCCCCGATTCTTGAAGACGGGGTACACAGGCAAAAAGGAAGGGGAAGCCCGGGGGGCCTCCCCTTCTGCTCGATGGTCTACGGTGTCACTTCTTCACGACGGCGGCGTAATCCTGAAGAGCCTTGTTGGCCTTGGCCGTGGCCTCATCCAGGGCCTGTTTTGGTGTCGCTCGTCCAGCCAGGGCTTTCTCCATGGCGGTCCTGAATATGGTCCGGATCTGCACGAAGCTTCCCAGGATCACCCCTTGCGAAGCGGGCGTCCTGGTGCCCGAGAGAATCTGCAGAAAGGCTGTCAGGTGGTTCGGATTGGCAGAGAACCAGCCCTCATCCAGGAGATTCTTCACGGCGGTGTTCGTGGCAGGAAAGTAGCCGGTGTCCTTGTGCCAGGTGGCGGTGACTGAGTCCCGGATGACCCACTTGAGAAACTCCCAGACTGCCCCGTACTCCTTCTGTGGGTGACCTTTGATGACCCAGAGGGTGGCCCCGCCGATGACCGAGTTGCCGCGCGGATAGCCTTTCATCCGGGGCAGAAACGTCGTGCCCAGTCGGAATTTGGCTTTCTTTCCGATGGACCCGACGGACGAAGTGGACTGAATCAACATGGCGACTTGGCTTGCCAGGAACGCCCGGTTCGGGGAGTACTCGGTCCCGCCATAAATGAGGATTTTCTTTTTCGACCAGTCGGTCCACCGCTCGAGGACCTTCACGCCGAAGGGCCGGTTCATGTACACCTTAGAGGCCATTGCTTTCCGGCCGTCTTCGTTATTGGCATAGAACTGGCTGTGGATGGCGTGCATTTGCTCGAAAGTCCAGTCCGGCCAGCCGAAGGTGATGGCATTGGGAGCGGCCCCGCTCTCGACGATCCGCCGCCCCATCCGCTCGACGTCTTTGAAGGTGGTGGGGGGCTTGTTGGGGTCGAGCCCGGCCTTTTGAAAGATGTCCTTGTTGTAGTAGAGGATGGCCGTGGAGGAGTTGAAGGGCATGGAGTAGAGCTTGCCGCCCACAGAGTAATAGTTCAGGATGGGGGTGACGATGTTTCCCCAGTCTGCGTCCCCCTTGGCGAGGGTGTAGACGGGAACGATCGCGTCGCTGTCCAGCATTGTCCGGGTGCCCACCTCGTAGACCTGACAGATGTGCGGTGGCTTTCCCGCGCGGACTGCCGCAATGCACTTGGCCAAGAGCTCTTTGTACTTCCCGGTGAACTGGGCTTCCACCTGGATGTTGGGGTGGGCCTCGTTGAACCCATTGACGAGTTTCTCCACTGCGGGCAGTCGCCTCCCGCTCATGGCATGCCAAAAGACGATCTTGGTCTTGCCCTGGGCGAAGGCCGCGGGACCGGGCCAGAGCAGAAGCCCCACAGCCAGGACCGTTGCCATCGCACCGCCGATTTTCGTGAGCCCGATTCTTCTCGCCATCGTCCTGGTCCTCCCTCTGTTCACGATTCGTGCCTCTCTGTGGTTGGTGTTCCGTTAAAGTGCGGCACCGCTATATAGCCTGCCCTGACCGGGGGTGTCAAGCATGATTGTCGAGGTGCGTTGAAGCCACAATTTCCTTTTCAGATCAACGTGTTGGCGATCTTGAGTTTTCTCGCTCGGTATGATAGTGTTTTTGTTCACATGGAAGGGTCTTCCCCCTGGCGTGTCCTCGGAGTGCTGGCCAGTGTGGGGATTACGTTCGTGGTCGCCACAGCCGGGGGGGCTCTTCTGGGTTATTTCCTCGATCGTTGGCTCGGGAGTTCGCCGTGGCTGACCCTCCTTGGGCTGGCTCTGGGCATCGCTTCGGGATTCAGGGAACTCTTCCGCACGATTAAGGCCGTGGAGCGCCAGGAACGTGACAGCCCGTGAGTTGATCCGTGGGGTGAGTGTGCTGAGCGCGGGCGTAGTGCTCTTCCTTGGCCTCGGGGCCATTCTCTTGGCCGGCGCCCCCGTTGGGCTTGGCGTCCTCTCGGGAGGAGGGCTGGCTCTGGCGAACTTCCTCTGGTTGGCGCGGGGAGGGGAACGAGCTCTAGCGCTTGCTTCGGGGCGGCAGGTTGCGTCGGCGTGGATCCTCGGTCTCGGGCTCCGCTACCTGGCCACCTTCGGCGCTTTCGGGCTACTTCTCTGGAGCGGCCGCGTCGACCCGGTGGGTGTGGTCGCCGGGCTCACCGTCCTGCCACCGCTTCTGATTGCGTCCGCGCTCTATAATTCTCGTGAGGCGTCCTGACCATGGAAGCCATCGAGCATCCGCCTATCTTCATGCTCCCGGGGATTCCGGCCCACGTGACCTATGCCTGGGTCGCCATGGCCATTCTGATGGTCATGGCCTTCGCGGCCTCCCGCAATCTCCAGCTGGTGCCCCGCGGGCTGCAGAACTTGATGGAGGTCGTCCTCGAGCAATTCCTGGGCCTCCTGGACGAGTTGCTCGGCCATGAGGGGCGCCGCTACCTCCCGCTGATCGGGACGCTGGGGCTCTTCATCTTCGTATCGAACCTGATGGGCCTGGTCCCGGGCCTGATGGCTCCCACCTCCAACCTCAACACGACGGCGGCCTGTGCCCTCATCGTTTTTTGCACCTACCACTGGATCGGCATCCGGAAGCAAGGCCTCAGAGCTTACCTGAAGCACTTCTGCGGGCCTATCGTTTGGCTGGCGCCCCTCATGTTCATGATCGAGATCTTCAGCCACCTTGCTCGGCCGCTCTCGCTCTCGGTGCGACTCTTCGGCAACATGATGGGCGGTCATATCCTGCTGGCAATCATCTTCCTGCTCATGGGCTTCGACGGGCTGATCGGGTGGTTTCTGACGGGCAAGCTGATGGCCGTAATCATGGGCTTGCCGGGGGCCGTCCTGCTCGTCGCCTTCACGGTGGGGTTTCTCTTGCCCCTCAAGCTCTTCGTCGCGCTGCTCCAGGCGTTCATCTTCTGCATGCTCTCCATGCTCTATATCGCCGGAGCCATCGAAGAAGCTGAGCACCACTAGGAAAAAGGAGGAGACACTGTGCGGCGCTCACTCACTCTCGCGCTGATGCTGGGTGCAGTCTTGCTCGTCGCGGCCACGGCGGGGGCGGCCGAACCGGCTGCAGGTGAAGGAGGGGGCGGGGGATGGGTTGGCCCCTTCTCGGTGCTCGCTGTTGGGTTTGGTATGGCGATCGCCTCGGGCCTCTGTGGACTCGGCCAGGGCCGGGCGACGGCGGCCGCGGTGGATGCCATGGCGCGTCAGCCCGGTGCGGCTGCACGGATCCAGGTGGCCATGATCATCGGTCTGGCCCTCATCGAGTCGCTCGCCCTTTACGTGTTCGTCATCGCCGCGATCCTGCTCTTTGTGCAGCCGGTTCAGTAGCCCACTTCGGGAGGTGCCCGATCTCGGGCACCCCCGGGCCGAAGCGCGCCATGGCTCCGCGGACCCCTTACAAGATCGCCAGGATCCCGGAGATGACCATCCGCCGGCTTTCCGTTTACACGCGCTGCGTGCAGCAGCTCGAGGAGGGCGGCGTCAAAACCATTTCCTCCCAGGAGCTCGCGGGGCGGTTCAACCTGAACTCAGCCCAGGTCAGGAAGGATCTGGCCTACTTCGGCGAGTTCGGCGTCCGCGGGATCGGCTACTACGTGTCCGGTCTCAAGGTCGAGCTCTACAAGATCCTGGGGCTGGACCGGCAGTGGCAGGTCGCCCTCGCGGGCTTCGGCAACCTGGGTTCGGCGCTCTTCAACTACAAGGGGTTCGAGCGCCAGGGGTTCCGCATCACCGCGATCTTCGACGACGATCCGGCCAAGGTGGGCCGTGCCGCGGATGGCATTCCGATTCTGGCACTTCGGGATCTCCCGAGGGAGGCCAAGGCGCGGAACCTCCAGATCGGGATCGTGGCCGTGCCGGCCGAGGCAGCCCAGCTCGTGACCGACCGGCTTGTGGCCGCTGGGATCAAAGCTATCCTCAACTTCGCGCCCACCCGCCTCAAGGTGCCGAAGGAGGTGCGGCTCAAGAACGTGGACCTTTCTATCGAGCTGGAGACCCTTAGCTTCGCTCTGGTTCAGGGCATCCACTAGTGCCGTAACCATTAAGTTGGAACGGCACTAGGTCCGGCACGGCTCGCCGCCGGTTGAGGCCTCACGCCAGTGGTTGACAACGCTCAGGTATGACCGCCTCGGTCACTGTTTCTCCGCTGACTCAGTGGGCCCCGTTCCGGTCCCTCCTCGGGGCCTTCACCGGGGGCGAACCCTGCCTGGTTGTCGACGGTCTGTGGGGGTCCGCCCGCGCTTTGGTCGTGGCAGCTCTCTTCCGGGAGTCTGAGCGCTCTACGCTTGTCCTGGTCTCGGGTCTTCCCGAAGTGCATCGCATTTGCCAAGATCTGTCCTTCTTTGATTCCAGTGCCGGTGGGTCGTCCCGGAGCGTGGAGCTCCCGGCGGTCCAGCCGGCCCTCTGGCGTGCTGGACGCCACCGCGAGGTGGAGGCGGCTCGGGCGCTCGTCTGTCACAGGCTCCTCCTTGGCGAGTCCCTGACGGTGGTCACCGTCCCTTCTACGCTTACCTCGGGGCTCCTGTCGCCGAAGGAGTTCCGGGCCCGCTCGTTCCGGCTGGCCGTGAGTGAGAGCGTGGATCGGGGGGAGCTGCTCGAGCGGATGGAGGCCGCCGGGTATGAGCGGGTCGACACAGTGGTGGAGGTGGGGCAGTGGAGCGTTCGCGGTGGGATCGTCGATATCTTCTCGCCCGCGCGACGAGAGCCGGTGAGGGTCGAGTTCTTCGGTGACGAGGTGGAGTCGCTTCGCGCCTTCGATCCCACCAGCCAGCGCTCGATCGAGCCAGTGCCAGCTCTTCAGGTGATCCCGTTGGCGGGGAACGGTGAACCCGGGGCTGCCGTGCTCGACTACCTGCCGGCCTCGGCGCCGCTGGTGCTGGACGAGCCCGCGCTCCTGGAGGCCCCGGCCGACGATGCGCCCTCAGCCGTCCCGCTCGGCGAGCTCGTGGCCGGTCGACAGCGGATCGAGCTTGGGCTCCTGGCGGCCACTCCCCCGGATCCCGGTGCTGGCCGCTACACCCTCGAGACGCGGTCGGTCGGCGGCTTCCGGGGGCAGTTCCGCCAGCTGGCCGCCGAGATCAGCCGCTGGCTCACCGAGGGATTCAAGGTCCGGATGGTGTGTCAGGACCAGGTGCAGGCGGACCGGCTCACCCAGATCCTTCGCGAACACCTCCTTGAGCCCACCACGACGGGCAATCTCTGGGGGCCAGAGGGGCTTGGGACTCTCACCGGGGAGTGCTCGAGCGGGTTTGAGATTCCCGCCCTTGGACGGATTCTCCTGACCGAAGAGGAGGTCTTCGGAGCGCGGCGCCGGAGCCTGAGGCGCCCGCGCTACCAACGTGGCACGGCCCTCACCACCTTCACCGATCTCCAGGTCGGCGACCTGGTGGTCCATGAAGAGCACGGCATCGGGCGCTACCTGGGACTCAAGACTCTGACCGTGGATGGGCGAGAGGGCGACTTCCTGCTTCTCGAGTATGTGGAGGCGAACCGCCTCTACCTTCCTGTGGAGCGGCTGAACGCAATCTCCAAATACATGGGGGGCGACGGTGGAGAGGCCAGGCTAGACAGGCTTGGCGGGAGCTCCTGGCAGCGCGTGAAGGAGTCGGTTCGGAGGGCCCTGCGCCAGATGGCCGAAGAGCTGCTGCATCTCTACGCCGAACGTTCCATCGTGGAGGGATATGGCTTTGCCCTTGATACGCCCTGGCAACGGGAGTTCGAGGCCGCCTTCCGTTTCGAGGAAACCCCCGACCAGCTCGGGGCCACCGAGCAGGTCAAGGCCGGCATGGAGCGCTCGAGCCCCATGGACCGGCTGGTGGCCGGCGATGTTGGGTATGGCAAGACGGAGGTGGCCCTCCGGGCGGCCTTCAAGGCCGTCATGGACGGCAGGCAGGTGGCCCTCCTGGTCCCCACCACCGTTCTGGCGCAGCAACATTGGGCGACCTTCGTCGAGCGCTTCGCCCCGTTCCCTGTCCGGGTCGAGCTGCTCTCGCGCTTTCGGACGCCGAGGGAGCAACGAGCCGTGCTCGATGGGCTCCGTCGGGGGACTGTGGACGTGGTGGTGGGCACCCACCGCCTCCTCTCGGCGGATGTGGCCTTCAAGAACCTGGGGCTCTTGGTCGTGGACGAGGAGCACCGCTTCGGGGTCGGCCACAAGGAGCGGATGAAGCGGCTCAAGAAGTCCGTGGACATCCTCACGCTGACGGCCACGCCGATTCCCCGCACCCTCTACATGGCCCTTTCGGGTGTCCGCGATATGTCTGTGATCGAAACCCCGCCGCCGGAACGGCTGCCCGTGGAAACCCTCGTGGCTCGCTTCAGCCGGTCCATCATCAAAGACGCGATCGAGCGGGAGCTGGAGCGGGGAGGGCAGGTCTTCTTTGTGCACAACCGCATCCAGTCCTTGCCCTCCATGACCGCCTTCCTTCAGCGCCTCTGCCCGACGGCTCGGGTGGGCATGGCTCACGGGCAGATGCGTGAGCGGGAGCTGGAGCGGGTGATGCTTGGCTTCGTTGAAGGCAGGGTCGACGTGCTGGCCTCGACCGCCATCGTGGAGTCGGGGCTTGACATTCCCGCCTCCAACACCATCATCGTGAACCGAGCGGACCGCTTCGGCTTGGCCCAGCTCTATCAGCTTCGTGGTCGGGTGGGCAGGGAGCGGCAACAGGCCTATGCCTACTTCCTGATCCCCGCCGACGGGCGAATCGATGAGACCGCCCAGAAACGCCTGCGCGTGCTGCAGGAGCTGACTGAGCTGGGCTCCGGATTCAAGCTGGCACTCCGGGATCTGGAGATCCGCGGAGCGGGCAACCTTCTGGGACCCGAACAGCACGGGCACATCGCCGCAGTGGGGTTCGATCTCTATTCAAAGCTCTTGGCGGAGACCGTGAAGGAGTTGCAGGGTGAAGCGATCGAGCCGGTCGTCGATCCAGTCGTCACGGTGGAGGTCGAAGCGTACTTGCCTGCCTCGTACGTCGCCGAGGTGAACCAGCGGCTGGCACTCTACAAGCGGCTGGTCAGCGCAGCTGATTTCGCCGAGCTGGACGAACTCAAGGCCGAGCTGGAGGATCGTTTCGGGCCTCCTCCGGCGGCCGTGACTCAGCTCCTCGAGGTGGTGGCCCTTCGGGTGCGAGCCCGCCGACTCGGAATCGAGAAGATGGAGGCTCAGCATGGCATGGCCCTTTTGACCTTCGCTCCTTCCACCTCGGTGACGCCAGAGCGCCTGGTCCGCGCGATTGCTCAGAGCCAGGGCCGACTTCGCCTGCGGAGAGAGTTTCTTCTTGAGGCGCGCATTCCCGGCCATTCGTGGCCCGCGGTGCGGCAGGCGCTGGAGGATCTTCTGGGGGGGTTTGAATGAGACGTCCGGTTGATCGCTTCGTCGGGGGATTCCTGGTCGCCGTTCTTCTCGGAGGCTGTGGGTGGCTTTTCGGAGGCAAGACGCCCAAGGCCGGCTCCGCGCTCAACACCTCCCCGGAGCCGGGGCCCCGAGAGCTTTTTGCGGCCCTCCCGAGCCAGGCGGGGCCCGCGCTCGATTCCGATGAGGTGGTTGACCGGGTGGTGGCCGTCGTGAACAATGAGGCGATCACGCTTACCGACCTCCTGGAGGGCGTGGCCTACTTTCTCTACGAGGCTCCACGAGCGGTCTCTCCATCTCAGGAGCGCACCCTGAAAGAACGGATACTCCAGCGCATGGTGGAGAGGCGCCTCCAGCTCCAGGAGGCCCAGCGAGAGGGGGTCATGGTTGAGGAGACGGAAGTTACCGGGCGACTTGCCGAGGTGATGAAGCGAATGGGCGTCAAAAGCTCCGAGGAGATGGAAGAGATTGTCGCGGCCCAGGGGCTCACCATAGAGGCTGTTCGGAAGCGGCTCCGCGAGCAGATCATGGTCCAGAAGGTGATCCGGCGGAAGGTGGCTCTTCGGGTCTCCGTGACGGAGTCCGAGATCGATCGCTACCTGGAGGAAAACCGAGACAAACTGGAAACCGGGCTTACCTTTCAGGCACGCCACATCATGATTGTGCCCGCGGCGCGCACCGAGTCAGGCTGGGAGGCAGCCCGGGCTCAGGCCGAAGAGATCTGGGCGATGGTCCAGGACGGGAAGGATTTCAGCGAGTTGGCCAGGAACTACTCCATGGATCCCTCGGCCCGGGAGGGGGGGGATCTGGGCGTGCTGAAGCAGGGGGAGCTGGCCCCGGAGATTGAGGCCCGGGTGATCGGCCTCGAGCCCGAGGAGGTCACCCCCCCGTTCCGGACCGACCTCGGCTACCACCTCTTTAGGCTCGAGTGGAAGGAGAGCCTCACGGGCGAAGCTCTAGAGCAGACCAAGCGGCAGATCCGAGACATCCTGTTTCGGCAAAAGTACGAGGCCCGGCTCAAGGAGTGGCTCGAGGAGATCAAGCGGCGCGCCGTGATCGAGATTCGCCTGTGAGGAAAACAGTTGACAAGCCTCTTGGCTCATGGGAACCTATTGGGGACGGTTTTAGGTCTCCTTCGAAACCTTCCAGTGAAAAAAATCTTGAGGGCGTTCCCGTATCGGTGCCCCGTGCGTGCGTCCCATCGTGGTGCTCCCGCTCCTGTTCTGAGACTCGTGGTGAGGAGGTAGGGGGATGAATCTGTCGGATCTCAAAGAAAAGACGATCTCTGATCTGAACGGAATCGCTAAAAATGCTGGGGTCCAGGGGGTCAGCGGACTTCGTAAGCAGGAGCTGATCTTCAAGATCCTTCAGACCCAGGCGGAGAAGGACGGGCTGATCTTCGCCGAGGGAGTCCTGGAGGTCCTGCCCGACGGGTTCGGCTTCCTCCGCGCCCCGGACTACAACTACTTACCCGGACCCGACGACATCTACGTGTCTCCCTCCCAGATTCGACGCTTCGATCTGAGGACCGGGGACAGCGTTTCTGGCCAGGTGCGCCCACCCAAGGACTCGGAGCGCTATTTTGCCCTGCTCAAGGTAGAGGCGATCAACTTCGAGGCCCCGGAGGCCGCGCGGGAGAAGATTCTCTTCGACAACCTGACTCCGCTCTACCCGGCGGACCGGCTCCGGCTGGAGCACGATTCGGATGATCTCACCACCCGAGTCGCGGACCTCCTCTGCCCAATCGGGAAGGGTCAGCGAGGCCTCATCGTGGCGGCGCCGAGGACGGGGAAGACCGTCCTCCTTCAGAAGCTGGCCAACGCCATCGCCAAGAATCACCCCGAGGTATACCTGATCGTGCTCCTGATCGACGAGCGGCCGGAAGAGGTGACCGACATGCGGCGGTCGGTGAAAGGTGAGGTCATCTCTTCCACCTTCGACGAGCCCCCCCAGCGACACATTCAGGTCGCGGAGATGGTCATCGAGAAAGCCAAGCGACTGGTCGAGCACAAGAAGGATGTGGTCATCCTGCTGGATTCGATCACGCGCTTCTCCCGCGCACACAATGCCATCATCCCGTCCTCGGGCCGGGTGCTCTCTGGCGGACTCGATGCCAACGCGCTGCAGCGCCCGCGACGGTTCTTTGCCACCGCGCGGAACATCGAGGAGGGCGGCTCCCTCACCATTATCGCAACGGCCATCGTCGATACCGGGAGCCGGATGGATGACGTGATCTTCGAGGAGTTCAAAGGGACCGGCAACATGGAGGTGCACCTCGACCGGCGCCTCATGGACAAGCGGGTGTTCCCTACCATCAGCATCGAACAGTCGGGCACCCGTAAGGAAGAGCTGCTCCTGGAGAAGGACGAGCTCCCCAAGGTGTGGCTCCTCCGCAAGGCGCTGTCTCAGCTCAATTCGGTGGAAGCCATGGAGCTGCTTCTGGACAAGTTGAAGCTGACGAGGACCAACAAAGATTTCCTCAGCTCCATGAACCAGCTGAATTGATCCTGAGGGGGCCCTCCCTTCCTTCGAATCGTTTGCCCGAGTGGTGACCTCCGGCTGGACCGGTGGTGGCCCTACGTTCCCCTTCGGCACGCGCCCTTGTGATCTCGGAACCTTGTTGCTAAAATGTTGGTTTGAGGAGGTGTGCCGTGAAGGCAGGCATTCATCCTAACTACGTGGACGCCACTATCACTTGTGCCTGCGGGGAGGTCATCCACACCCGCTCCACTCGGCCTCAGATCCGGGTGGAGGTGTGCTCGAAGTGCCACCCGTTTTTTACGGGAAAGCAGAAGCTGGTTGACACGGCCGGTCGGGTCGAGCGCTTCCAGCGAAAGTACCGACG
>JBHIAB010000037.1:0-19786 GCA_046758385.1 Methylomirabilia bacterium
GCCAACTTGGCTCCCGCGAGTATCCTGGCCCTCTTCCAGTAACCCAGACGCGCTCAGGGAAGGGGAGAGGCTGGTTGATGCGGGCCTCTCCCCTTTCCGGGCGACACTCACGCCGTCAGACTCGCGTGCTCCTTCAGCTTGACGGATAGCTGCCTGGACTCAAGGACTTGTGGCGTGAGCTTGAGCCTGCTGAGTTCTATAGCGGCACTTTCGCTTGCGCGTTTGCAGTTCATCTGCCAGTATGAAAATGTAGGTGTTACATCAGTGGAGTGGTCAGTGAAACGGCTAGGTTTGATCATGATGCTCGGGCTCGGAGGGGTGCTCGTCCTCTCCGGCGTCCAGCCCGCCCACAGCCAGGAAGAGGCGTTCAAGCTGGTCGCCCCACCTCCTGTGGTGAAGCCGCCTGCTCCCGAGCTCGTCATTCCGGGTCAGCCGCCGGAGATCACGCGGCCCCGGGAGGCTGACTTCAGACCGGACAACATCCGCGTTCGCCACGACCCCGGCTTTGTCGTTCCGTTCTCAAAGACGGTGCGCACCGGCCCGGACACTGCGGTCCGCTTCGGGCTATCCGGCTGGACCGCCCCACCCGGCCAGGGAAACCTCCTGGTGGTGCGCGAGGAGTCGGGCGCTTTGGCCCTCGGCTTCAGCTTTGTCTGGGACGTTCCGGTAGAACCCGAAAAGCCCGAAGGCTCTTCCGCGGCACCACGCTAGGCGCGCCCGCCCAGCCCTCGAAAAAACGCCCGCTCGTCAGCGTGATACGCCCTTCACGCGGGCGATGTTGCTCGTGGTGAGAGGGCTCGGAACTCCCCGCATCATCACGTTGACACAAGCCACCTTGCTTGCCTTGAGCGCGCGGTCCAGCGCTGGGCGAAGTTCTGTGGGGTGCTCGACACACTCGCCGTGCCCCCCCATGCCCTCGATGACCTTGTCGTAGCGGACAGAGCCCAACTCCACGCCGATGGTACGATCGTAGAACGCTGCCTGCAGCTCCCGCTCCATCCCCCAGCCACAGTCGTTGCCGACCACGACCACCACCGGAGCGTTGAAGCGGAGTGCGGTGTGAAGCTCCCAGGAATGGAAGGCCATGCCCCCGTCGCCGATGAGGATTACCACGGGGTTGTCCGGCTTGGCCAGCTTGGCGGCAACACCGAAGGGGATCGCCGCACCCACGGTGCCCAGCGCGCCGAGCCGGACCCAGTGGCCGGGCTTTCGGGCCGGGAGGCCGAGCCGGCACCACTGGGCAAAGTCCCCTCCGTCAATCACCCAGACCACATCCTCGTTCACCGCCTCGCGAACGTCCTTGACGATCCTGAGGGGATGGAGGGGTGCGTCCTCCGAGGTTTCCCGCTCCTGTCGTGACTCCGTCGCGGCCTTCCGCGCTTGCCGGAGCCGTTCTACCCAGGAGGTTTCCTTCCAGCCCGTCCGCCGCTCGGCTCCTGCGATGAGCTGCTCGAGGGCAACTTTCGCGTCGGCCTGGATGGGCAGCTGGGTGGGGCGGTTGCGACCCAGCTCGGGATCATGGATGTCGATCTGGATGAGAGTGGCGGTGGGGGCAAAGAGGTTGCCGTAGGCCAGCCGGAAGTCCATGCGCTTGCCGAGCAGCAGGACCACGTCAGCTTCTTTGATCTCGCGAGCTGTGGGGTTGAGGACCGGATCGGCGTAGCCGAAAGAGAGCGGGTGCTCGTCAGAAAGACTGCCACGCCCCATGCCGATGGTGAAGGCAGGCAGCGAGGTAAGCTCGACCAGGCGCCGGAGAGCCTCCCAGGCCCGGGCCCACCAGATCCCGCTGCCGGCGATGACCGCGGGGCGCTCGGCTCGCTGGAGCAGATCCAACGCGGCCTCGACCGTGGAAGGCGCCATCCCAGCCGGATGCCGGGCGAATGGCTCCGGCATGACCTGGGTGTCTGCATTCACCGAAGCTTCCAGGACATCGCCCGGGACGGTGAGATGAACCGGTCCCGGCCGGCCGCTCACTGCCTCCCGGAACGCCATGGCGAAATATTGGGCCAGCCGAGAGGGGTCCGTCACAACCCGCGCCCACTTGGTGATGGGGCGGAACAGCTCCACCTGATCGATCTCCTGGAGCGGCCCTCTGTCGCGGAGTCGCCAGCCGTGCATCCCGCTGATGGCGATGATCGGCGAGCAGGCCATCCACGCCGTGGCGACGCCGGTGGTGGAGTTGGTGTGGCCTGGCCCGCCCGTGACCACCGAGACTCCTGGCTGACCGGTCACCCGCGCCCAGCCGTCCGCCATGTGAGTCGCCCCGGACTCCTCCCTGACATCCACGATGGCGACCCCCTCGTCGAGGCAGGCGTCGAAGATGGCATTGACGTGATCCCCGCAAAGGCCGAAGATCCGGTCCACGCCGTGCCGCTTGAGGCTCCGGACCAAGAGATGAGCGCCGGTAAGAATGCCCATGGGAAGGCTCTCCTCGGGATGGGGATTGCGGAGCGCGCCCAGTATAGAGAGCCGGAGAACGGAGTGTCAAATTGGACCGATGCAGGACAGGGTCAGGCGGAGGGGGAGGTCCCGGCACCGATGGAGCGGAGCAGCAGTTCGGTCAGGGCTGGGAGGGCTTCTGTCGGGAGATCGGGTCTTCCGGTGTGGAGCCACTGGATCACCACTTCGTTGACGGCACCGAGCCAGGCAAACGTGGCCACCTCGGTGTTGAGCGGTGGGATCGAGCCTTCGGCGACCGCCTCATCGAGATAGGCCCGGATCAGCGCAGCGAACCGCGAGTGAACCTCGGTGCGCTTGGCCTCGTAGGTCTCACCGAGGCTCATGGCCTCGAGGAGGAGGATGCGGGCCAGCTCCCGGTGCCGAGCGAAGGTCTCGAGCCCTGCCCGGAGCGCCCCTTCCACCTTGGCCAAGGCGCCGTGCCGGCCCTCAATGGCCTGCGTGACCGCGGTGGCAAGGTGGGAGGCAAACTCGTCAACCAACGCGACAAACAGGGCCTGCTTGGTCGGGAAGTGATGATAGACGGCTCCTTTGGAGGTGCCCGAGACGCGCACGATGTCGTCTACGAGGGCTCCGTGATACCCTTTATCCGCGAAGACTTCGCGCGCCCCCCGGAGGATCTTCTGGCGGGTGGCGGCCTTCGCTTCATCGCGGCTCATCGATTTCCCCAGGGCCATGGAGCGCTGAGATGTCAGCGATTCGGATCGGTCATAGCCCAGACCCCGACGATGCCTTCATGTTCCACGCGCTGTCAGCCGGCAGGGTAGCAGTCCCCGGGCTTGAGATCCAGCACGTCCTGGAGGACATCGAGTCGCTCAACCGTCGTGCATGTTCCGGCGAGCTTGAAGTGACGGCGATCTCGGCGGCGACCTATCCCCTGGTCGCTGATCGCTACCGGATCATGGACCCCGGCGCGTCCATGGGGAGGGGATATGGCCCGGTCCTTGTGGCCCGCGCCCCGATGGATCCGGCGGAGGTCCCCAACCGGGTTGTGGCGATCCCAGGAACTCATACCACTGCGGCGCTGCTCCTCCACCTCTACTGTGGGGATCCAGCCGTCATCGTGGTGGCCTTCGACAAGATCCCCACGGCGGTCCTTGAAGAGCAGGCCGACCTCGGTCTCCTGATTCATGAAGCACAAATCACCCATCAGGCATTGGGGCTCCACAAAGTGACCGACCTAGGCGAGCGCTGGGAACGCCAGACCGACCTCCCCCTTCCCCTGGGGATCAATGTGGTCCGTCGGGACCTCGGCGAGGAGACCGGGCGCGCCCTTTCGGAGGCTCTTCGGCACTCCCTCGCCTACGCCCATGCTCATATGGACGAGGCGCTTGATTACGCCGGGCAATTCGGCCGCGGGATCGACAAGGAAACCTGCCGCCGCTTCGTCCAAATGTACGTCAACGAGTACACGCTGAGCCTCGGGAGTGTCGGACGCCAGGCCCTCGATCGCCTCTTTGCCCTGGCCCACGCCCGAGGGCTGATCTCGGCCGTGCCCCCCATCGACCCCATCTAAGCTCCTTGCCTGGGCGCGACCTAAAACTCTTTTAGGATCTCGTAGCACGTGGTGCGCTGGGCGGGCCGGAAGCCAGCCTCTCGGATCAGCGCGGTGGCCTCCTCCACCGTGGTGGTATTGACGAAATCTGCAGCGCGGTGGACGTTTTCTTCGAGCAGCGTCCCACCAAAGTCGTCGGCGCCAAAGTGGAGCGCCACCTGTCCGGTGCGCTTGCCCTCGGAGAACCAGGAGGCCTGAATGTGTCGGAAGTTGTCGAGATAAAGGCGGGAGACAGCGAGGATGCGGAGATAGCTGTTGGGGCCGGCGTGAAGCTTGATCCATTTCTCCAGGAGCGTGTTGGCCGGCTTGAAGGACCAGGGGATGAAGGCCGTGAAGCCACCGCGCTCATCCTGAAGCTCGCGGATGGTGTCGAGGTGGTCCAGGATGTCATCGGGAGTCTCCACGTGGCCGTACATCATGGTGGCGGTGGTCTTGAAGCCGAGGCGGTGCGCCTCCCGGTGGACCTCGAGCCAGGCCGCGGGCGCTCCCTTCTTCGGCTCGATACGCTTCCGCACGCGCTCTGAGAGAACCTCGGCCCCGCCACCGGGCAGAGTGAACTGTCCCGCCTCCCGAAGCCTCGTGAGCACATCCCGGACGCTGATCCCAGCGACCTCGGCCATGGCCTGGATCTCGGAGGCGCTGAAGAAGTGGGGCGTCACTTGGGGAAAGCGCTTCCGGGTCTCTCGGACCAGTGTCAGGTAGTAGTCGAGCGAAAGCTCGGGGTTGTGGCCGCCTTGGAGCAGCACGGTGGTGGCGCCTCGAGCCACCGCGAACTCGATTCTCTTCAGCACCTCGTCCACGGTCAGGGTGTAAGCTTCCGGGTCTCCGGGCTTCCGATAGAAGGCGCAAAACTGGCAGTCAGTGACACAGACGTTGGTGTAGTTGGGGTTGGAATCGATGACGAACGTGACGCGCCGCTCGGGATGGAGCCGAAACCTGACGGCTTGGGCCAGCGTGCCCAAATCGAGCAGCGGAGCCTCGGTCAGGAGCCAGCGGCCCTGGGCCGGGCTGAGCCGGGTTCGCGTCTCGAGCGCTTCTTGGACCTCAGTCAGCACAACCCCTCCTCACGCACGCAACGGGACATTTAGTTCCAGACCCGCAGCACGTTGTAGAGCGCGTCCCGCTCCACGGGGATCTTCCCCGCGTCGCGGATTAGGCGAAAGAGTTGCTCCCGTGCCAACCCCGCCGGGCTCTCGGCCTTCGCCATGTGGGCGATCTTCTCGTCCAAGAGCGTGCCGTTGACGTCCGAAGCTCCGAAATTGAGGGCGACGGAGGCCGTGGCCTCGCCCATCGTGACCCAGTAAGCCTCGATGTGGGGGAAGTTGTCGAGGAGCAGGCGACTGGCGGCGATCGTTCTCAGATCGTCCGTGGGCGGCGTCTGGCGGGGCACGAGCCTGGTATCCCCAACCTGGTACGCAAGCGGGACGAAGGTGATAAACCCCCCAGACTCGTCCTGCTGACGGCGGAGCCGCAGCAGGTGGTCCACTCGCTCTTCGACGGTCTCAATGTGTCCGTAGAGCATGGTAGCGTTGGTCTTGATCCCGAGGGAGTGGGCGATGGCGTGGATCTCACACCACCGCTCGGTGTCCGCTTTGCCGGTGTAGCGGAGGAGCTTCCGGAGGCGAGGCGAGAAGATCTCCGCCCCGCCGCCCGGCATCGAGCTGAGCCCGGCGGCTTTGAGGCGAGTCAGGGCCTCGTGTGGCGGAACCTTCCAGCGCCGCCAGAAGTAGTCGACCTCGGCGGCTGTGAACGCCTTGATCTGGACCTGGGGGTAGGTGGTGTGAACGGCCCCGACGAGGCGCTCGAAGTGTTCAAACGGCCAGTCCGGGTGATGGCCCCCAACGATGTGAACCTCCCGGGTCCCGTCCGGGATCATTCCGAGGATTTCCTCGATGGTGTGTTCGAAGGCTCCTACCTCGGCTTTTTTGCGGGCGAAGTCGCAGAACAGGCAGGAGAGCACGCAGACGTTGCTTGGCGTGATATGCCGGTTGAGGACGAAGAAGACCCAGTCGCCGTAGCGAGCAGTCTTGACGGCGTCAGCCATCCTACCGAGGCCCAGGAGGTCTTCGGTCTCGAAAAGGAAGAGCCCGTCCTGGTGACCGAGTCGCTCGCCTGCCCGAACCTTTTCCCAGATTGAGACCAGCCGAGCATCCCGGAGCGGGGGACTGTTAGTGGTCAGGGACGACACGCGTAATGTACCAGTTTTTTTTCGACCGACTGGTCGGTCTGAATCATAGGTGAGCCGTCGACTTCGTGTCAAGCCTTGCAAAAATCTCGCAACCTCGCAATGTTATGCTTAGGGAGCTACCCGGGGCCCTATCAGTGGCTAGAACATCTTCGGCGTAGAGTCGGACTGTGCTAAGGTGACGATTCTGAGCGACCCGAAGAGGAGGGAGGCCGATGACGGACCAGGCCCAGGACGGTCGGCAGCATTTCGAAGAGATCGAGGTGGGTGAGGAATATCTCTCGCCCGGTCGGACTCTCACCGAGGCTGACATCGTCATTTTTGCCGGCCTGTCGGGGGACTACAACGTCCTCCACACCGACGCCGAGTTTATGAAGTTATCCATCTTCGGGGAGCGCATCGCCCATGGACTCCTGGGGATGGCGATCCAGTCGGGGCTCTTGGCCCGGGCCATGCGCCCGTACGCCACCCTGGCGCTTCTGGGCCTTCGCTGGAAGTTCAAAAGTCCCATCAAAATCGGCGACACGATCAAGGTGCGGGCCAAGGTCATTGCGAAGAAGGAGACGTCAAAATCGGATCGGGGTATCATCACCTTGGAGCGCCAGCTCATCAATCAGAAGGGTGAAGTGGTGCAGGAGGGCGAAACGGACTTGATGGTTGCCCGCCGAGTCCCGTGAAGGAGGAGTGGCTCTTCTTCGAGGATCTGCAGATCGGAGACGTGGTCGACAGCCCAGGCCAGACTGTGACAGAGGCCCACGTGATCCGGTATGTCGGGCTGACGGGGGAGTGGGACGAGCGGACGACCAATGAGGAGTATGCTCGTTCCCGAGCGGCCGGGGACCGTCAGGTGCCTGACCTCCTCCCGGTTTGCCTCTCCTCGGGACTGGGTTGGCGCGTCCCTCGATTGCCCCTCGCCATCCTGGCCTTCATGGGATTTGAGGGGCAGTTCCTGCACCCCATCAGAATCGGGGACACCATCTGGACTCGGGCTCGCACCATGGCCAAGAGGGCCGTCAAAGAGGGGGGCATCGTCATCGAGCAGCGAGAGATTTTGAACCAGCATGGTGAGGTGGTTCAGTCGTGCCGCCTGACTCTCCTGGTCGCGAGGCGTCCAACCCCATGACTCGCCTCCTCTACTACCTCTACGAACGCCTGCTCCACCGTCATGTGGCGAGGGGGCCGGTACCCCGACATGTGGGGATCATCCTGGACGGCAACCGCCGGTACGCCCGCGCCGTGGGGCTGGTGGATCCCCGGGCCGCCTATGCGCTTGGTGCCAGGAAACTGGACGATGTCTTGGACTGGTGCGGCGAGATGGGGATCCCGGCCGTTACCCTCTGGGTCTTTTCCACCGAGAATTTGGTCCGTCCCCCCGAGGAGGTTTCGGGAATCCTCCAGGCGGTCGAGGAGAAGCTTTCCGAGCTCGTCCGCGACCCCCAGATTCACCGCCGGAGAGTCCGCGTCCGCACCGTGGGCAAGCTAGAGGTCCTGCCGGGTTCCACGCTTGAGGCGATCCGGCGGGCCGAATCGGCGACCGCTGGCTACGACGCCATGGTCCTAACCATTGCGGTTGCCTACGGGGGGCGGGAAGAGATCGCGGACGCGGTCCGGGCTTTGCTCCGCGACAGAGCCAAGCAAGGAGAGGGGATTCAGGACATTATCGAGGCGATTACCCAGGAGGAGATTGGCCGTTACGTCTATGCCGCCGACCTTCCCGATCCGGACCTCATCATCCGCACGAGCGGCGAAGTCCGCCTCTCGGGCTTCCTCCTCTGGCAGAGTGCTTACAGCGAGTTTTACTTTTGCGACGTCCACTGGCCGGCGTTCCGGAAGATCGATTTCCTTCGTGCCCTCCGGGCCTACCAGCAGCGCGATCGCCGCTTCGGCTCGTAAGACGGGCCCCGTTGCCCTCCAACCGAGGAGGCTCTCGTGACAGCGCGCGCTCCTAGGATCCTGATCCTGACAGCGAGCTACGGCTCCGGCCACAACCGAGTGGCCCGCTCACTGGCGGAGGCCTTTCGAGCTGCTGGAAGCGCTCCCCAGATCGTTGACCACTTCAGCCAACTGGTGCACCCGACGTTCGACCGGCTCAGTCGGGCCTTGTACTACTGGGTTCTACGATGGACGCCAGCGCTCTGGGGTGGGGCCTACTGGCTGAGCAACCAGATCCCGGTCCACTCCCCGCTGCTCTTGGGAACGAACCGGCTCGGCGCGTGGAAGCTCGAACGTCTGCTCCGGGCGACCGGGCCCGATTGCATTGTCTCCGTCCACCCCACACCGGCCGGGGCGCTGTCCGAGCTCCGGGCGCGCGGTCTGACCCGCGTTCCCCACGCCACGGTGTTCACCGACTTCGTCGCGCACACGCAGTGGATCTTTCCTGGCGTCGACTGGTACTGCGTCCCCGCCGAGCCGATCCAAAACGATCTCATCGCACGGGGGATTCCCCGTGAGCGAGTGGTGGTCACCGGGATTCCCGTAGGGACCGATTTCGCGCGGCCGGCTGACCGCCGCGCGGCCCGAGCCTCCCTGGGACTTTCGGCCTGGGTACCCGTGATTCTGGTCATGGCTGGGTCGCTCGGGTCGCTGGGCGGCTTGATGAGAGCGGTCAGCGTGATCCGGGATCTTCCTCAGCCGCTGCAGGGCTTGGTCGTCGCCGGCCAGGACGCGCATCTGGCCGCCCGTCTGCGCGAAATGCTCCGCGGGCCAGACGAGCGGATTCGGGTCTTGACTTACTCGGACTCGGTCAGGCAGCTCATGGCCGCGGCCGACCTCCTGGTGACCAAGGCCGGCGGCGTCACACTGGCCGAGGCGCTAGCAGCGGAACTGCCGGTCGTCTGCTTCGGCTCGCTTCCAGGCCAGGAGGCCTCGAACGAGCGCTTCGCCGGGATGATGGGCGTGGCCCGGCTCGCTAGGAACCCTGAAGACTTGAGGCAGGCCCTCATTCAAGCTCTCGCCGATCCGTTTCTGCTCGGGAACCTGAGAGAGAAGATCCGGGGGATCGGGCGTCCCGCAGCGGCCCGTCATGTGGTCGAGTGCCTGTTCGGCGGCGCCGCGGGTGTTGCGGAACGGGTCTCCTGACCTGGGCGGCACTCAGCAGGGAACCGGTTCGGTCGTGTTCGGTGAGTTTGCTTCGGGTCCGTAGCGCCTGAGCAAGCCCTCCCGCGAGATCCAGATGGCGCGTGCGTGGCTGAAACGGGCCCTGGCGGCGCCTTGGCGCCCCATCGGGTGATAGCGGGCCAGAAGCGCTCGCTCGTAGGCCGCCACGAGGGTGCCCCACCATTGGTTCGGCACGGGAAGGATTTCAAATCCGCCTCGTGGCGTCCCCGAGTCCAAGATAGTGATCCCGGTGAAGGCCTTCACGCCCGCGTAGCGGTCCCCTTCGAGGACCTGCCGCGCCAACTCCCTCACAGAGGCAAAAAACGCCCGGCGAAACCTCAGTCCGGCCACTGCCGTATCGCGGCCGTCGCCGTGGAACTGCGCGACCCGCTCGTTCGAGAGATGAAGGATTCCGATTCGATCGCCCCACCGGATCTCGGTGCTATCGGGCAAGCTCACTCGCGGCCCGCGATGGCGCCGGACCTCCACCCGGAGGATCGGACCGACCTCCGCGGCGGGGTCCCGAAGCCTGTGAACTCGTAGGTAAGCGCGGTCGTACCAGCGCCAAAGCAGGTCGAGCACGGCGCGCAGAGTGTGGCACGACCCCTGCCTGGGGTCAAGGCATGCTACAATCCCCTCAGCTTACACTCATAAGGAGGTCATCATGCGCGTTGACCCGAGACGGAAGAGCCGAGTGCTGCTCGACGGTCCAGACCGCGCTCCCGCGCGCACGTATTTCAAGGCGATCGGCTTCACTGACGAGGACCTCAGACGCCCGCTGGTAGGAGTTGCCCACTGCTGGATCGAGGTCACGCCGTGCAACTGGAATCACCGAAAGCTGGCCGAGAAGGTGAAGGAAGGCATCCGGGCTCATGGCGGCACGCCGATCGAGTACAACACGGTCTCTGTCACCGACGGGATCGCCATGGGCACCGAGGGCATGAAGGCCTCACTGGTGAGCCGCGAGGTGGTCGCCGACTCGGTGGAGGTGGTCGCCCGGGGCCACCTGTTCGACGCCCTCGTTTGCTTGTCAGGCTGCGATAAGACGATTCCGGGGATGGTGATGGCGCTCGCCCGCCTCAATATCCCCGGCCTCATGCTCTATGGTGGCTCCATCATGCCCGGGGAGTATCGGGGCCAGGCCCTGACGGTTCAGGATGTCTTCGAGGCCGTGGGCGCTTATAACACCGGCAAGCTCTCGGCGGAGGAGCTTCACGGCATCGAGAGCTCTGCCTGTCCCGGGGCTGGAGCCTGCGGCGGGCAGTTCACAGCGAACACCATGGCCACGGCCTTCGAGATGCTCGGCATCTCGCCCATGAACTTCAACGGGGTGCCGGCGGTCGATCCCCGGAAGGAAGAGGTCGCCTTCGAGTGCGGGAGAGTGGTCATGGAGCTCCTCACGCAAGGCGTCACCCCGCGGCAGATCATCACCCGGAAGGCACTTCAAAACGCCATCGCGGGAGTCATGGCCACCGGCGGCTCCACCAACGCGGTGCTCCACCTCCTGGCGGTCGCGCACGAGGCCGGAGTCAAGCTCGCCATCGACGACTTTGACCGCGTCTCGAGGAAAACTCCCCTCCTCGCCGACCTCAAACCGTGGGGCCGTTTCACGGCTCCGGACATGTACTGGGCTGGGGGGATGGCGCTGATCGCCAAGCGGCTCCTCGACGCAGGGCTCCTCTATCCAGAGGAGCGGACGGTCACGGGACGCTCCATCGCAGAGGAAGCGTGGATGGCCGAGGAAACCCCTGGCCAGGATGCCATCCGCCGGCTCGACAATCCCCTCAAGTCCACGGGCGGGCAGGTGATTCTCAGAGGAAACCTGGCTCCGGAGGGATGCGTGGCGAAGGTTGCTGGTCACGAGCGGATGGTCCACCGCGGGCCGGCGAAGGTCTTCGACCGGGAGGAAGATGCCTTCGCAGCGATTAAAGCACGCAAGATCCAAGCCGGGGATGTGATCGTGATTCGCTACGAAGGCCCCAAGGGCGGGCCGGGGATGCGAGAGATGCTGGCGGTCACGGGTGCTTTGATCGGGGCGGGCCTGGGTGATTCCGTCGCTCTCATGACCGACGGTCGCTTCTCGGGGGCCACCCACGGGTTCATGATCGGACACGTGGCGCCAGAGGCCGCCGTTGGGGGGCCCATCGCGGCGGTGAAGAACGGAGACCTGATCGTCCTCGACATCAAGAAGCGGCGGCTCGATGTGGAACTCTCGCAGGCGAAGATCAAGAAGCGTCTCCGGGCCGTCAAGCCCCGGAAGCCGGCCTTCACTGGCGGAGTCATGGCCAAGTATGCGCACCTCGTCTCTTCGGCCTCCGAGGGTGCCGTCACCGGATAATCCCGAACTCAGCCGACGTTTCCTGACCCTGCTCGAGGGGGAACCCCTGCGAGATCGGCTGGCCCTCGACGTGGGCTGTGGCGCGGGGCGGCTGACCTTCGAGCTGGCCACGCGCTGCAGGCGGGTGATCGGCGTCGATCGTGACCCGATGGCGATCCGGACGGGTCGGAGGCGTGCCGTGGCCCTCGGCATCTCGAACATAGAGTTCCTCCTGGCTGACGCCGAGAGCATGGAATACGCTGTGTGGAGCCCCGACCTCGTGGCCGCCTACCTCTGCATGTCCGACGCCATCCTGGAGCGGGCCAGCCGTGCGCTCGACCCAGGTAGACTCATCGCCTTCGCCTGTTTTCACATGGACCAGTGGCGCGAGACCGGGACGGTCTCGCGGTTCGCCTACGACGAGGATCGCCTGAGGGCGGCCCTGACCGTCAACGGCTTTGCCGTGGAATGCCTCGAGGTGGAGCGGCAAGTGTTCGAGTTTGCTTCGGCGGACGAGGCGGTGACCCGCCTGGCCGGCCTCAGAGCGAAATGGGAGCGCGACGGCCGCTGGCAACGCTACCTCGCATTTCTCGAGCGCGGGGGCCGCACCTTGACCCGGAGCCACCTGATCGTGCGGGCTCGACGGCATTGATCCTCACCCGAACCGCGCTCAGCCAGGCGGTCAAATCCAGGGCTCTCGAGCTGGGCTTCGACTTGGTCGCGGTCGGCCCCACTGATCCACCGGAGCACGGCTGGGCTTTCGAGCAGTGGCTCGCTCAAGGCTTCGCCGGAACCATGGAGTACCTCGAGCGGGGTCGGCTCAAGCGGCTCGATCTCCGACAGATTCTGCCCGGGGCGCGCTCGGTCATCGTGGTCGGGCTCAATTACTACCAGGGCACCCAGGCCGAGTCGAGCGGATGGGAGCCTATTGCGCGTTACGCCTGGGGGTGCGACTACCACGACCTGATGACTCCGCGTCTTGAGCGGCTCCTCGTCTTCCTTCGTGAAGCCGGAAGAAACGAGGTTCAGGGAAAGGTCTACGTAGACACTGGCCCCGTCCTGGAGCGGGACCTTGCAGCCCGGGCCGGCCTGGGCTGGGTTGGGAAGAACACCATGCTGCTCCATCCGGGGCTCGGCTCCTTCTTCTTCATCGGGGTGATCCTGACCACGGCCGACCTGGATTTCGACGCGCGGCTCCCTGATCGTTGCGGGACGTGCCGGGCGTGCTTAGATGTCTGTCCCACCGAGGCGTTCGTGGACCCCTATGTGCTGGATGCCCGGCGGTGCATCGCGTATCTCACCATCGAGCACAAGGGACCGATCCCCAAAGATCTCAGAGAACGGATTGGGGAGTGGGTGTTCGGGTGCGACCTCTGCCAGACAGTGTGCCCGTGGAACCGGAAAGCACCCAGCACCGAGGAGCCGGCGCTCCGGCCCGGGGCGGCTTTGCCCGGGCTCACCGAGCTACTGAGCCTGGATCAGGACGGGTTCCGGCGTCGGTTTTCGGGGACGCCGCTGACACGCCCCAAGCGCGGCGGTGTCGCGAGAAACGTGGCGGTGGCACTCGGCCACCGGAAGGACCTCGCGGCCGTCCCGGCCCTCGCCCGTGCGCTGGCTGACCCCGATGCGCTCATCCGACAACACGCCGCCTGGGCCCTGGGGCGGATCGGGAGCTCTGAAGCCCGGTCGGCCCTCCAGGCCGCCGTAGCTCGCGAGCGGGATCCCCGGGTCCTTCAGGAGATGCTGGAGGCCCTACCAGAGGAGGTGAATCATCATGACCACAACGATTGATCCCTCGCGCGATGCGCTTGTGGTCGTCGATGTCCAGAACGATTTCTGCCCCGGGGGCTCCCTGGCGGTCCCCGACGGCGACCGGGTCGTGCCGGCGCTGAATCAGTACATCGAGCGATTTGCTGCCCTCAAGGCGCCGATCTTTGCCTCGCGGGACTGGCACCCGCGGGTGACCAAGCACTTCAAGGAGTACGGCGGGATGTGGCCGCCTCACTGCGTGCAGGAGACACGAGGAGCCGACTTTCATCCCGAGCTCAGGCTCCGCCCAGAGATTACCGTCGTCTCCAAGGGGATGGATCCCAACGAGGACGCCTACTCGTGCTTTCAGGCGCAGGATGCGGAGGGGACGGACTTCGCCGTGGCGTTGGGGTCTCGGCGGGTTCGGCGCCTGTTCGTGGGGGGTCTCGCCACCGACTACTGCGTGAAGTCCACCGCTTTGAACGCGCTGAAAGACGGGTTTGAGGTCGTTTTACTGGAGGACGCGATCCGGGCGGTGGACGTGAACCCGGGCGACGGGATCAAAGCTCTGGAGGAAATGAAGGCCGCCGGCGCGACGGGCATCCGGTTCTCGGACATCTGAGGTGAGCGAGGGTAACCCCGATGGCAACCTGCTCGAGCTCGTCGGGTGCCGGAGACCGCGTGGTACAATACGCGCCGGTTGACGATTTCATCGCCGGAGGGCCGTATGGCGATTCTCAAGGTCGCCCGCCTGGGGCATCCCGCGCTTCGCAAAGTGACCGCCCCCGTGCCACCCGAGGAGATCACTTCTAGAGAGACCCAGCGCTTCATCGACGACATGGTGGAAACCATGTGGGAGTACGAGGGGGTCGGGCTGGCCGCCAACCAGGTCCACACCTCCGAGCAGATCGCGGTCATCGAAGTCAAAGGAAACTTGCGCTATCCCGGGGCGGCGACCATCCCGTTGACGGTCATCGTCAATCCGGTGGTTACGCCACTCACCGAGGACATGGACGTGGACTGGGAAGGCTGCCTCTCCATCCCGGACATGCGAGGAATGGTGCCCCGCTACACAGCGGTGCGGCTCCAGGCCTACGACCGGACCGGCAAGCGGATCGATGTGGTTGCCAAGGACTTCTTCGCTCGGGTGATTCAGCACGAAACGGATCACCTAAAGGGCTGCGTGTACCTCGACCGCATGAGCGACCTCTCCACGCTCAGCCACCTGGCGGAGTGGAGCAGGTACCGGCTGGCCAACGAGGAGGAGGATAACTGAGGTTGAACCGAGATCCGGTGCCTCGGGGCTGATCACCAGTGGCGTCCCATCCTGTGCGCCGCTCAAGAGTCTAGCTTAGCCGCCCGATCGACAGCCAGGGGACCTGACCCCGCAAGAAGCAAGGTCAGACAGGCCGCGAGCAGGGTCAGGGCGAACTCGCTGCCTTTTGGCAAGAAGAACCCTGCCGCGAGATGGACTACGAGAATGGCGACAAGCATGTCGATGGCGAGGAGCAACGCGGCCCAGCGCGTTAGGAGCCCGATCACTAGGGCGATTCCTCCTAGGAACTCCACCAGGGTCACCACGACCGACCAGAAGATGGCCGGCTCGATCCCCTGCTGGCTCAAGAACCCGGCGAACCCCGAAAAGCCAAAGACGAACAGCTTCTGCCCACCATGAACGAGGAAGACTACTCCGACGACCACCCGCAAGGGCAGTATCTCCAAGCGGGCGAGAGGAGCGACAAGGCGTCCGAGCATGCGTTCCCTCCTCTTTGATTGGGCTCTGTCCACTCAGGGTGGACGACCCCACGTCCACCTCTCACTGGCCCTTCTATACTCGCAAGAACCAGGACATTCAAGTGCGTTTTTCGGTGAACATGTTATATTCATTTCATCTATCTTGGAGTTCCGTGCGATTTTCGATGGCTAGCCTGAGTCATGTGCATAATTCGGGCTAGAGGGGGAGGGCCTCGAGCAGCGTCAAGGCCGATCGGGGCGCCAGAGGCGAGCAACGAGGGCGGCGTCGGCGGGGGGGAAGGGATGCTGATGCAAGTCCTCGGGCCTGACCCACGCCACGGCCTGTCCTTCTTGAGGCATCAGCTGACCGCCGGCGAGGCGACACCGGAAGAAATGAAGGACCACGGTCCGGTCCGCATAGTGCCAGGTGACAGTCTCCAGCTTCTCCTCGACTGTGATCTCCGCCGCAAGTTCCTCCCGTAGCTCGCGCCTAAGGCTGTCCGGGAGCGTTTCGCCCGGCTTGAGCTTCCCTCCCGGGAACTCCCAGAACCCTTCGAGGTGCCCGCGCTCCCGACGGGTGATCAGATAGCGTCCGTCCGCCTCGATCACCGCGGCCACGACATCGAGGGTTGGAGTCTCAGCGGGCATGACCGCCCTCGCCTCATCTGCGGGGGGAGGGGGTACGCCGCGTGGCGCGACCCGAGTTCATGGGGTAGGAGTGGCAAAAACTCTTCATGCGGCATCGATCACAGCGCGGGGCTCGGGCCGTGCACCACGTGGCACCGAAGTCCATCAGTGCTGCCGGACATCCGGATCGGCGGTCAAGCCTCCTCCCGGAACCGGCGCACGGTAAACCGATAGAGCGTTACCGGCTCGTCAGACCGGATCCCGGCCTTGGTGCGGGCGATGGTTATCTGCTGGTGTGTTGAGACGACCTCCGGGATGGCCGGCAGGAGGACGCCGTGCCGGCCCCCGCTCTCGACGACCACCCCATACTGAGCCGGGTCGAGCTCATGCTCCTCCACTACGGGATCGAGGGAGCCGAGGAGGTCGACCTCGTAGCTGAGGGAGGGCAGCTCGGGGGTGGTCATCGGTGGGAATCGCGGGTCCTTCACAGCCGCCGCGACAGCGTTGGCGATGATCTCCTCCGCCAGGGTGGGCTTGGTGGCCGCGACTGTGCCGATACACCCGCGGAGGGCCTCGCCTATCCTGAGCGTTACGAAGGCCGCGCCGGGGACGCCCAGCTCGGCCGGCAAGCCGAGAGGCGGAGAAAGGAACCCACCCGTTCGAAGATGGTGCTCGACGGCCCCACGAGCCAGGCTCAGGATCTCTGCCTTCATGCCACCCCCGGCTCCTATCATGACCAGACAGGGCGCTCCGTGCAAGTTGACTTCCCTCCGGCTGGGGCTGAGAATTTGACATGATGCCGACCGGACTCCCCTTGCACGAGCTCCACGTGGCATCCGGCGCCTCGGTCGAGGAGGTGTGCGGGTGGCTCTTGCCCGCCCACTACGGCAGCCCTGCCGCCGAGCATCGTGCCGTACGCGAGGCAGCCGGACTGGCGGATCAGTCTCTGATCGGGAAATTGGAGGTCACCGGGCGAGATCGGGTGAGTTTTCTTCAAGGTATGGTCACCAACGATCTCGCCGCTCGCTCCCCGGGACAAGCCTGCCCGGCAGCGTTCCTGGATGCTCAGGGCAAGATCCAGGCCTTACTCACGGTCTTGGTCCTCGAGGACCGTCTCCTCATCGAGCTCCCGCCGGGGCTGACAGAGAAGACGCTGCGCACCCTGGACAAGTTCCTGATCAGGGAGAAAGTGGTCTTTACCGACGTCACCGAGGCCTTTCAGGTCATCGCCATCCACGGTCCGGCTGCCGCGCGCGTGCTCGGCCGACTGACTGGCTCCGAGGCCACCCTCGAGCCCTTTCAGCATGTGGAGGGGGCGGTGGCCGGGATTCCCGTCTGGTTTTGCCGGGTCGATGAGTTCGGTGTCCCTGGGTATCAGTGCTGGGTGACCGCCGAGCGCGGCGCCGAGCTCTGGCGCCAACTCCTCGAGCGCGGGCGACCCCACGGGCTCGTGCCGGTCGGGACGACTGCCCTGGCAGTGCTCCGCGTGGAGGCGGGCATCCCAAGCTTCGGTCACGACGTGGACGGGAGCACGCTCCTCATGGAGGCACCGCTTGAGCACCTGGTGAGCTACACCAAAGGGTGCTACATCGGTCAGGAGGTTGTGGCGCGGATCAAGTACCGCGGTCATGTCAATCGCTTCCTCACCGGCCTGACCCTCGAAGGCGAGCGTGTCCCTGCCAGCGGAGCTCTCGTCCTCACGGACGGGTCAGAGGTTGGCCACGTCACCAGCGCGATCCGCTCCCTGGCGCTCGATCAGACCATTGCCCTGGCGATGCTTCGGCGCGAGCAGCAAGCGGCCGGCACGCCGGTGACGGTGAAGGACCAGGACCAGACCATTCCCGCCCGGGTGACGGCGCTCCCGTTCATCAGCGCCGCCTGAGCACAGGGAGATACCTGCCTCATGAGTGCCCAACACCGAAACCGCCTTGCCAAGGAAACGAGCCCGTATCTGCTCCAGCACGCCCACAACCCGGTGGACTGGTACCCGTGGGGGCCGGAGGCGTTCGCCCGGGCGAGGGAAGAGGACAAGCCCATCCTGCTCTCAGTGGGGTATTCGGCCTGCCACTGGTGCCACGTCATGGAGCGAGAGTCGTTCGAGAACCCGGAGATCGGCCAGCTGATGAACGAGCTGTTCGTGAATGTCAAAGTCGACCGCGAGGAGCGGCCGGACGTCGACCAGATCTACATGCAGGCCGTCCAGACGATGACCGGCCATGGTGGCTGGCCCATGACCGTTTTCCTGGCCCCTGACGGTGTCCCGTTCTACGGTGGCACGTACTTTCCACCGGAGGAGCGCCACGGGCTCCCGGCCTTCCCCCGCCTGCTCCAGACAATCGCCAACGCCTACCGGACCAAGAGGGGCGAGGCACTGCAATCCGGACATCAACTCGTCGAGCAGATGCGACAGCGGGAGCAGCTTCGTGGCTCCCTCACGCTGGTGACAGAGGAGATCCTCTTCTCCGCCTTTCAAGGGCTGTCCGGGGAGTTCGATGACCGGGATGGCGGCATCGCGGACGCGCCCAAGTTCCCTCAACCCATGATCTGGGAGTTCATCCTCCGGTTCTTCAAACGCACCGGCAACTCCCGGGCTCGTGAGATGCTGGCGTTCACCCTCACCCGAATGGCGCGCGGCGGTATGTATGACCAGCTCGGGGGCGGCTTCCACCGCTATTCGGTCGACGCCCAGTGGCTCGTCCCCCACTTCGAGAAGATGCTCTACGACAACGGCCAGCTTGCCCGGCTGTACCTCGGGGCCTGGCTGGCCACGGGGGACCGCGAGTGTCGGCGGGTCACCGAGGAAACTCTCGACTACATCAGGCGGGAGATGACCCATCCCGAAGGGGGCTTCTACTCGGCTCAGGATGCTGACTCCGAAGGGGAGGAGGGAAAGTTCTTTCTCTGGACCCCGGAGGAGATCCGGGGGGTCCTCGGTCCAGGCGATGAATGCCGCGCTGCGCTCACGTACTGGGGGCTCGAGGACGGGTCTAACTTCGAGGGACGAAACATCCTCTTCGTCCCTCGACCGCCGGCCGAAGCGGCCGAGGCGCTGGGGATGAGCGAGGCGGAACTCACCGCCCGCGTCCTTCGGGTTCGCCAACGCCTCTACGAGACCCGCGAGCGGCGCGTGCACCCAGAAAGGGATGACAAGGTCCTCACGGCCTGGAATGGCTTGGCCTGCCGGGCGTTCGCGGAGGCCGGGCGAGCGCTCAACCGACCCGACTACACCGCCACGGCAGCCAGGAACGCGGAGTTTCTCGTCTCAGCGCTTCGGAGCAACGGGCGCCTGCTCAGGAGCTGGAAAGATGGAAGGGCCAAGCTGCTCGCCTATCTCGAGGACTACTCATTGCTGGGCGACGCGCTCTTGTCCGTGTACGAGGCGACGTTCGATCGCCGGTGGCTGGATGAAGCCCGCTCGCTCGTAGACGACATGCTACATCTGTTCTGGGATCAGGACCGGGAGCGGTTTTACGACACCGGGGTAGACCATGAGTCCCTGGTGGTTCGGCCCCGCAATCTGTTTGACAACACGGTCCCGTGTGGGAGCTCGGTGGCGACCGAGCTGCTCTTCCGGCTGGCCAGCCTCACCGGCGAGGAGGCCTACGAGCGCCTTGGAGTCCAAGCCCTCCGGGCGATGGCGGATCTGATGGGCCATCACCCCGCGGGCTTCGGCCGATGGCTCTGCGCCCTGGACTTCCACCTGGGTCCGGTCGCGGAGGTGGCGTTGATCTGGCCGCCTGACGCCTCGGGCCTGGACAGTCTCATCCAGGCGGTGTTTGGCCGCTATCTGCCAAACCGGGTGGTGGCCGGGGCTCCGGAAGGCGACAAGGCAGGCGCGGAGCTCCCGCTCCTCGAAGCGCGACAGGCCCTCGGGGGCCGGGCGGCCGCCTATGTCTGCCGCCGTTACGTGTGCCAGGCGCCGACCGGCGACCCGGAGGTGCTGGCTCGACAGCTCGAAGAAGGGGTATAATGGCACCATCGTTGCGGGGGGAGGTGACCTGAGAACCGGGTGCGGCCCGGGACCCCTCGAACCTGATCTGGATAATCCCAGCGAAGGGAACGCAGC
>JBHIAB010000038.1:0-19628 GCA_046758385.1 Methylomirabilia bacterium
TCTTATCGGCAAAGAGCCCCCTGCCCTTGACACTCTGCGCCCCGTCGGCGATAGTTGACGCCAACCTGTGCGTTTATGGGATGGAAGTGTTGGGGAGCTTCATCGGGAAGGTTTCTACAGCTTGTGACGCCGTCGGTCGAACACAGGGGGAGTTGATTTATGTTTCGGCTCACGGAGCGAGCGGCCCAGCAGTCTAAAAAAGATAAACGACGAGGTGCAGGAAAAGCAGCCAGGCAGCATGCTCCGGCTGAGCCGGGGCGGAAAAGAAGAAGAACTCACATTAACCATTGACCTCCCCGAAGCAGGCGATCAAGAACTGTTCTCTGCAGGCGAAAAGGTGCTGGTCGTGGATTCGGAACTCAGTGACGCACTGCCTAACTTCGTGCTTGCTTACAAAGACACTTCCCAGGGCCGCAGATTCATATTTGAGGAGGGAGCAGCGTGACGTCGTTCGGGGGGCACGCTCTCTGGACCCAGCCCCTCACCCCCACGCCGTCGCTTTTCCGTCCCCCCCTCTGATTCCCTGGAGATGACTCCAACGGGCGTCGAGGCCACCCTCGGCGCTCGTGGTGTCTCTACCGCTGTGTGTCCCTGAGTTCCACGCTCTCGCGTTTCCATCCCGCCCTCCTGTTTCCAACGTCGGGACCGGAAATCTGCGGGGCGCACAAGCCGTTATCCTCGTGCTGACCCTTTGCATACCTGGCGGGGCCCGGCAATGTCCCTGCTTGCCGGTGCCTTTTTGAGGTTCATGCCGCCCGCACAACTCCGAGGATTTCAAAGGTCAGTGCTTGTGCCACCAGCATACGAATCCCGTTTGGGCCGCGCCACAAGCTATACTGGGGGGGATGCCTTCTTCGCGAGAAGCCACCCCTTCTGTCGCTAACCCGCTCAGGCGGAACGTCGCCATCATCGCGCACGTCGATCACGGCAAGACGACCCTCGTGGACGCCCTGCTGCACCAGAGCGGCGTCTTTCGGGCGAACGAGCGGGTGGCCGAGCGTGCGCTCGACAACATCGACTTGGAGCGCGAGCGCGGGATCACGATCCTGGCCAAGAACACGGCCGTCCACTATCAGGATGTGCTCATCAACATCGTGGACACGCCGGGTCACGTGGATTTCGGGGGGGAGGTCGAGCGGACGCTGGTGATGGTTGATGGCGTCCTGCTGCTGGTCGATGTCTCGGAAGGGCCACTGCCACAGACACGGTTCGTGTTGCGCAAGGCGCTCGAGCGCGGCCTGCCGCCCATCGTCGTCATCAACAAGATGGACCGGCAGGACGCGAGGCCGAGGGAAGTGCTGAACGAGGTCTACGACCTGTTCATCGACCTCGACGCCAGCGAAGAGCAACTCGACTTCCCGGTTCTGTACGCCGACTCGAAAGCCGGCACCGCCAGCCCTGATCCGTCGACGCCAGGTCGCACGCTCCGGCCGCTCTTCGATGCGATCCTGCAGCACGTGCCCGCGCCGCCCGGTGACCCTGACGCGCCGCTGCAGGTCCTCGTGGCCAACCTCGACTCGAGCGACTACCTGGGTCGGATCGCGATCGGCCGGGTGTTCGACGGGCGTGTGAAGATCGGCGATCCGGTCGCCGTCTGCAAGCTGGACGGGCAGGTGCAGAGCACCCGGGTCACGAAGTTGTTTGTCTTCGACGGCCTCAAGCGCGAGGAGATTGACCAGGCGGCCGCCGGCGACATCATTTGCTTGGCCGGCATCGACGACATCACGATCGGCGAGACCATCACCGACCCGCACGACCGGCGCCGGGTCCCGCCCATCCACGTGGACGAGCCAACCGTGTCGATGATCTTCGGTGTGAACACGTCGCCCATGGCCGGCCGCGAGGGGCAGTACGTCACGTCGCGCAACCTGCGGGATCGGCTGGCGCGCGAGCTCGTCGGCAACGTGTCGATCCGCGTCGAGGACACCGATTCACCCGATCAGGTGAAGGTCGTCGGCCGCGGCGAGCTGCAGCTCGCCATCCTCGTCGAGATGATGCGGCGCGAGGGGTACGAGCTACAGGTCTCGCGGCCGGAGATCGTGACGCGGCAGGCTGGCGGTCAGACGATGGAGCCGGTCGAAGAGCTGGTGATCGACGTGGCGGAGAAGTTCCAGGGTGTCGTCATCGCCCAGCTCGGGACCCGGCGCGCCACGATGACGAAGATGGTGAACCACGGAAGCGGCCGGGTGCGCCTCGACTTCCGCATCCCCACGCGCGGCCTGCTCGGTTTCCGCTCGCAGCTCCTAACGGACACCCGAGGCACCGGGATCATGAATCAGGTGTTCGCGGGCTGGGAGCCGTGGCATGGCCCCATTCCCGGCCGCCCCACGGGCGCCCTCGTGGCGGACCGGGCAGGTCGGGCGACGGCCTATGCGATGTTCAACCTGCAGGAGCGGGGCGAGATGTTCATCGAGCCGGGGACCCTGGTCTACGAGGGCATGGTCATCGGCGAGAATGCCCGCACGACCGACCTGGACGTCAACGTCACGAAAGAGAAGAAACAGACCAACATGCGGGCATCGACGGCCGACGAGGCCATCCGGCTGATTCCGCCCAGAAAGCTCAACTTCGAGCAGGCCATTGAGTTCATCAACGACGACGAGCTGGTGGAGATCACACCGGCGAGTATCCGCCTCCGCAAGAGGATCCTCGCCGCCAACCGGCGCCCGAAGCGAAGCGCGCCATTTAGGAGCGCTTCTGAGCGCGCTCGGTCCGGATCTTAGGATTCTGTGGCCCTCATGGGCCGCGCGGGTTCGATCTCCACCCTTGGCACCCGGAAATCAGTGAGTTGTGGGCACCCGGGCTGGTCCCGGCACTCCGCTGGATCGGCGAGTGTCGCCGAAATTGTCCCGGTACGCTTCAGGGCGCGAGCCTCGGGGCGGCGTCTATGATCCCAACAATCGCCGCCTCCAGTTCATCGTGAAGGTGGTCTTTTGCCGGGGTGGCTGAGGTCCGGCTCGAAGAGTAAGGAAGGCCGAAGCGTGGTGCGGCAGGGGATGCAAGAACGTAGCATGCCCACTCGCGCTTGAGCCCCGCCGTTAGAGCGCGCATCGCGGCGGTTGTCGCTCCTGATCTACCGCACCGGCGGCAAAGCCGCCGGGCACCTCGGCCTTGGTGAAGCCTCCGGGCCAGGTTCATTCGCGCCTCCCTCTCGGGCAGGCGACCGCCGTTACTCTCAGGCTCCCATGCGTCACACGACGCAGCACGGCGCAATTTTGGATGGAAGCAAGAAAGCTCACGACTGGTCGCCAAGCTGCTAGAATAGTGGCGTTGCCTTAGCTCGAGGGGCCACCTGATGGATGAAGGGTACAACCCGCCGGGGGGCTATTCGCCCCCAACGGATGCGCAAGAGCTTTTAGAGAGGCAGATGTAGCTGTGGTGAAGCACGTCTTGCTGATCGTGCTGCTGCTCATACCGTATCAGGCTCAGGCCTTTGAGCGCTATAACAAGGTCGTGAAATATGACAAGTACTTCTCAAAATATTCCAAGCGGTTTTTCGGTCCTCGTTTTGATTGGACTTACTTCAAGGCTCAAGCTGTAGCAGAATCAAGGCTGAGAGCAAAGGCTAAATCACGGATGGGCGCGGTGGGGGTTATGCAGATTATGCCCGCAACATTTAAAGAAATCAGGCGAAAAAACCCGAGCATCAGGGGCACGAGAGAACAACCACGCTGGAACATCGCTGCTGGCATCTACTATGACAGGACGATATGGAACACGTGGAAGGCCGACCGGCCATTTCGAGACCGAGTCAATTTCATGCTCGGGTCATTCAACGCTGGCCGGGGCAACATTCTCAAAGCGCAGCGGCTCGCAAAGAAGAAAGGGCTGGACCACAACTTGTGGGAGGCCATAGAGCGTACCTTGCCGAAAGTCACGGGTCGATACAGTAAGGAGACCATCGGGTACGTGAAAAAGATCGACAGGATTAGGAGGGCATTGAGGTAATGGAGATTTTCATCACGTTGTTGAACTTAGGTTATGCCATAGTTGGAGCGGCTATCACCCTCGCATTCATGGCGCTGGGCTATAAGATCTTCGACAAGATGACCCCCTTCGATACATCCAAGCAGCTCGCGGAGCAGAACATCGCCGTGGGCATTGTGGTCGGGTCGATATTTGTCGGGCTGGGAATAGCAATCGGGCTGGTTGTGGGTATGGGACTGAACTAGTGCCGTTCCAACTATTTGTGACGACTTTCGCACTGCGCGCAGTCGCGATGGTTGTCGTAAACGCGAGCAGGTAGAAGTCGGCGCAACAAGTTGGAACGGCACTAGGTGGTGGGAAGCGTCCTGGTATACCGCATCATGCGTGGGTCTCGCTCGTACCCGACATGTTGCCCCGCCACCCGTCCCATCCCGCGATCAGCGTCCCGACGATTCGACCGTTATGCTTGGCAACGAGGAAGAGGTCTTCCTGCTCCCGTGTCAGCCGCGTGAGCTCCTCAGGGCTGTCGGTGGCGCTGGGTACGGCTCCGGCTTCTCTCCACAGGTCCAGAACGAGCGGACACTCCTCCGGCCGACACGGCCCGATGGTTACATGCGCTGGCATCGGGGGGTCATCAGGCGAACGCGAAGGCGCGTCGCGGGTTCTCCACGAGGAGGATGTGCGCCCCAGCCTGAGCGATGGCCTCGCTGCTGATCGGGAGGCCGGTGAAGCGGTGTCCCGTGGTGTCGGCGAGGGCATTGGCGATGGCGGCCGCCGCCGCGATCACCGGCGAGGCGTGAAGCATGCCCGGAAGGCGTACCTCCCCGGCGTAGCGGGTTAGGCCGGCACTACTCGGCTTCAGACGGGATCTGAAACGGTGGGGCCAGCGTGGGGATCGGCACCTCGATCACCGTCGGACGGTTGGCTTCGATCGCCTCTCTCAGCGCCTCCCCCACCGTGGTTGGCTCGGCCTTGATCCCTTTCGCTCCGAACGCCTCGGCCACCTGCACGAAGCTCGGGTTGTGAAGTTCGGTCCCTATCACTCTTCCCTCAAACCGGGTCCGTTGGTCGTTCTTCGAGGCTCCGAAGGCTCCATCGACGAAGACGATGGTGACCACGTTGATCCCGTAGGACACGGCGGTTGCCAGATCCGGTAGCGCGTACATGAACCCGCCATCGCCGGTCAGGCTGATCACCGGGCGATCCGGCGCGGCGACCTTTGCGCCCAGTGCGGTCGGGAATGCAAACCCCAGGGTGGCGTAGTAGGACGTGGTGAGGTAGCTGCGGGGTCGCCTGAGACGCAACGCCAGCTGCGACCAGTACGCGACGTTGGTGATGCCGCTGACGATGATGGCGTCATCGGTGAGCGCGCTCTGCAGTTGGCCGATGATCTCGGACTGCAATGGGGCCAGCCGCCGCACCCGGGCCTCAGCCTGCCGCCTGATGTCTTCGAGCTCGGCACTCGGCCAGCGCGTCGCGGGGACCCTTCGGTCCCGGACCATCTCGACCAGCATCTCGAGGCCGGGCTTCGCATGACCCACTACCGCGACTTCCGCGGGGTAATTCTTCCCTATGACCGTGGCGTCCACGTCGAGGTGGACCAAGCGTTGCGGCGGCCGGAGCGCGGTGAGCCCGCGCATCTGTCCGGTGAGACGGGTGCCGACGGCGAGAATCACGTCGGCACGTGGCATCGCGAGGGCTGGCGCGCCATGCCCGTAGTATCCGACCCCGAGCGCCAGTGGATGGTCTTCAGGGAAGGCACCTTTCGCTTGGGGCGTGGTCGCCACGGGAGCACCCAACGCTTCTGCGAGGACCCTCAACTCCACTGACGCATCAGCGAGGGTCACGCCACCTCCCACCCAGATCAACGGTTTGCTCGACACTCGGAGCAGCTCGGCGGCGTGACGCACCGATTGCGAATCCGGTGGGAGCACCGCCTTCGGCTGCGGGTCGCTCAGTGTGAAATCGGCGGTGGCGGCCAGCACGTCGCGCGGGATTTCCACCAGCGTCGGCCTGGGCCGGCCGGTCTGCATCTGACGCATGGCCTCGTGAATCGCCACCGGGATCTCCTCAGCCTTCAGGACGCGCTGGCACCACTTCGTGACGGGGCGGACGATGTCTAATTGATCGTTGATCTCATGCAGCGCCCCTTTGTCCTGGCCCAACATGGTGCTGTCGATCTGCCCCGCCAGAAGGAACACGGGAGAGGAGCAGGCGTACGCAGTGGCCAGGGCGGCTGAGGCATTTTGGAGGCCGGGGCCCGGCACGACCAGTGCCGCGCAAGGCGTTCCGGTCACCTGGGCATAGCCGTTGGCCATATACGTGGTGGTCTGCTCGTGGCGTACGGTGATCAAGCGAATGTCCGGCTGCCCATGGAAGGCGTCATAGATCGTCATGATCTGCTCGCCAGGCAGCCCGAATACGACACGCACACCCTCCCGCCGTAACGCTTGGACCACCGCCTGGCCGCCCGTCATTCGCGCCATTGGTCATCCTCCGTGTAGTCCGAACGTGCCGGCTGGCCCCGCGATTGAGTGGACAAGCTCACTGGAAGAGAGGGCTGCTTTCTTGTCTAAAGGATCATGGCCCACTACTGTTGACCTACGCCTCGCCTACCGTAGCAAAGGCGTGCGGCACCGTCAACCGCGCCGGCGACCGGTGACAAGCAGGGGGGGTGGCCCGAAGCAAGCTAGAGGCGAATGATCCGTCGGTCCATCGCCCGTTGCCACTTCCCGCGGTAATCACCCTCGAACAGCAAGGCCTCGTCGGCCGGGGCGGTGACCCAATGTCCCGCCCCCATCTCGGCTTCGAGTTGACCGGGACTCCATCCGGCATAGCCGACGGCGAAGAGGCTGTGGTGGGGGCCGGTGCCGGCGGCTATGGCGGTCAAGATATCGGGTTGGTCTGTCAGCGCGACCCCGCCGTGGACGATGGTGGTCCCCTTTCCGACGTAGTCGGCGGAATGCAACATGAAGCCACGCTTTCCTGCCACCGGCCCGCCATAGTGCACTCGGATGCTTCCGCTGACCCCGTCGCTTTCCATTCCGAGCCGCTCAAGCAGGTGTGCGAGCGGGACATCCCTGATCGGCCGGTTCACTATGAGCCCCATCGCCCCGGTTGCGTCGTGCCGGACCATATAAATGACGGTCTGGGCGAATCGCGGGTCGGGCATCTTCGGAGTCGCGACCAGAAGTTGACCAGCCAAGCTGCCCGCCGCCGGCTGGACTTTGGGCGCCTCTGCCGCGCTGGGCGCCACGACGGCGAGAATCAGCAGGACGATCGACGCCACAGCGCCCGCGGTCACCAGGTGCCGTAGCTTGACCATGGAAGCCCGCCGGTGATAGGGACCCTTCGGATCAGGCGTCGTGGACTCCAACAACGGACAGGCAGATACGCATCATCGTTCCCCCCGTGCTGCCAGGTCCGAGCAGCACCCAGTATACCGGATGCCGCTCACGCCAGAAACTGCCACGCGAGTGGCCTCATGTCAAAATTGGACACAAACGTGCAGATGCTCGGTGAACAAGCAAGTTAGCAGGGAACCTCAACAGGGCCAGAAACGGCCGCTGGGAAGGGGCCTTGCCTCATGCCCCCAGCGACTCCGCCAGCGCTAAAGAAAGATCCGCGTTGTCTCTCGCTCCGCTCTTAATCGGCCCGGCCTCTGCCGAATACTCCCGTTACCCGCCTTTTCTCCGAATACGGCGCCGGTGGTCACAGGGCTGGGGCCCATCGGCAGAGGGGCCCGGCCGTTTAACAGCGAGAAGGGAGTCACCGAGCATGGCAGTGGAAGAAGCAGCATGGGGCAATCCACGGGACACCCTGGGTGCTGGCCGGCTGGCAGCCGTCGAGGCGCGCCCGCGGGGCCTCGCACCGGAGGGAGCCCGGGCGAGGCCGTCCAGAGTGCTCAAGCAGCGCCTGACGGTCCACCTGCCGATCGAGCTGATCGATCGGGCCAAGGACGCTGTTTACTGGACGCCGGGCCTCACCCTCGCCGGACTGGCGGAGGAGACCCTCACAAAGGCCCTGGACGCGATGGAAAAAGAACGTGGCGAGCCGGTCCCACCCCGCAGAGAAGAACTCAGGAGAGGGCGGCCGCTCAAGTGACGGACCCGGCCGCGCTGAAGCTCGGACAATCCCAGCCTGTCTTCGACCCTGTGGACCGGGCAGCCTATCTCGCCCTGGCCCGGGAGCAGGCGCAGGGTTTTCCTCGCGCGTGGCTGGGGCTCTCCTCGAGCGCGCGACGCGAAAGCCCTGTGTGGACGTTGTCGAGGACCGGACACCGACGGGCCGCCACGTACCTTGCCCTCGTTGTCGCCCTTGCCCTGGGGGGGGTCCTGCTGGGGGATGTCACCTGGCAGGGAAGCGCCCAACTCCACACGCTGATGGAGGTGATCGCCGCCTTGCTGGCGCTCTTCGTCGGCGTGGTGGCCATGGTGCGGTTTTACAGCAGGAAGAGCAACACGTTTTTCCTGATCGGCAGCGGCTTTCTCGGCACCTTCCTGCTTGACGGCTACCATGGGGTTCTCACCTCCACGTTTGTGGCGGACCAGTTCGCCTCGGCTCCGCCGTCGCTTCTGCCGTGGAGCTGGATCTCCTCGCGCCTGTTGCTCTCGCTGCTGCTGCTCTCGAGCTGGCTGACGTGGAAGCGCGAGTCAGCTACTGGCAGGTCGTGGAGAGTCAGCGAGCCCGGGGTCTACGTCGTGGTCGGTGCCCTGACCTTGGCGAGCGTTGGGCTGCTCACCTTCGTGTCGCTGCCCCGGGCCTTCTACCCGGGGTTCCTCGTCCCTCGTCCTGCCGAGCTTGTGCCGGCCGCACTGTTCCTGGTGGCCCTGATCGGCTATCTGCGCAAAGGCCATTGGAAATACGTGGATTTCGAACACTGGCTGGTGCTCTCGTTGATCGTCGGGGTTATGGGGCAGTCCCTCTTCATGGCCGCGTCCGAGCGGCTGTTCGACGCCATGTTTTTCGGGGCCCACCTCCTGAAGCAACTGAGCTACGTCCTGGTGCTCACCGGGTTGCTGAACAGCACCTATTACCTGTTCCGATGGGCGGAGGACAGCGCCAAAGCCATCATGCGGGCCAACGAGGCCTTGGAGCGGGAAATCATCGAGCGCATGCGGGTAGACGATGCGCTGGCTGAGCAGGCGACGGAGCTGGCACGCTCCAACGCCGAGCTCGAGCAGTTTGCGTATGTCGCCTCCCACGACCTACAGGAGCCGCTCCGCATGGTCGCCAGCTACACGCAGCTCTTGGCGCGCCGCTATCGGGGCAAGCTTGATGCCGATGCCGACGAGTTCATTGGCTATGCCGTGGATGGCGCCACTCGGATGCGGAGGCTGGTTCACGATCTGTTGGCCTATTCCCGCGTCGGGAGGCACGGGCAGGCGATGGCGCCCACCGACTGCGACGCGGTGTTTGCGGCTGCGCGGACCAACCTGCGCGCGGCGATCGAGGAGAGCGGTGCCGTCGTCACCGCGGATTCCCTGCCGAAGGTCTTGGCCAACGAGACGCAGCTGGTGCAGGTGTTCCAAAACCTGATTGGCAACGCCATCAAGTTTCGCGCCGGCCGGCCACTTGGGGTGCACATCGGAGCCACGCGACAGGGGAGCCACTGGCTGTTTTCGGTGCGCGACGACGGGAGCGGCATCGACCCGGAATTCGCGCCCCGCGTTTTCATGATCTTTCAGCGCTTGCACGCCCGCACGGACTGTCCGGGCACCGGCATCGGGCTTGCCGTCTGCAAGAAGGTCGTGGAAAGCCACGGCGGGCGCATCTGGGTGGAGTCAGAACCGAACAAGGGGAGCACATTCTACTTCACCCTTCCTACCATCGAGGGATCTCGCTCGTGAGTCGGTCGGTCGCCAGCCATCCGGTCGAGATTCTTCTGGTTGAGGATAATCCCGGTGACGTCCGCTTGACGGGCGAGGCCCTCAAGGGTGGACCGGGGGAAAGCCGCCTGCATATCGTCGAGGACGGTGTGGAGGCCATGGCCTGCCTGCGCCGGGAAGGCAAGTATGCCACCGTCCCGCGGCCAGACATCATCCTGCTGGATCTGAACCTGCCGAAAAAGGACGGCCGTCAGGTGCTGAGCGAGCTCAAACAACACCCCGACCTCAGGCGCATTCCGGTGGTGATCCTGACCACCTCCAAAGCGCAAGAGGACATCGTGAGAAGTTACGATCTGCACGCGAACTGCTACATCACCAAGCCCGTTGACCTGGATCAATTCATCATCGTTGTCCGGGCCATTGAGGAGTTCTGGCTTAAGGTGGTGCGACTCCCGCTAGAGTACGCCAGCTCATGAGCGATGGGTAGAGGGATGTCACCAGACACTGGCGGGTGAGACACGATGCCTTCCCACGTGATCAGGGTCCTCCTGGTGGAAGACAATCCGGGAGACGTCCGGCTGCTTCGCGAGATGCTGCCCGCGGGCGGCGAGGAGCAGGTGGAGCTCACGCATGTGGAGACGCTGGGCGAGGCCTTGGGCCGCCTCCAAGAAGCCCACTTCGACGTAGTCCTCCTGGATCTTTCGCTCTCCGATACGCAGGGTCTGGACACCGTCAAGCGGATCCAGGTCGCCGCGCCCCGCCTGCCCATGGTGGTGCTGAGCGGACTCGATGACGAGTCGCTCGCGCTCCAGGCCGTGCAGAGCGGAGCCCAAGACTATCTGGTCAAGAGCCACGGAGATAGCCGCCTCGTGACGCGGGCCATGCGTTACGCCATCGAGCGCAAGCGTGCCGCAGTGGAGTTGCAGCAGGCTAAAGAAGCGGCGGAAGCTGCCAGCCGTGCCAAGAGCGAGTTCCTGGCCAACATGAGTCACGAGATCCGCACGCCGCTGAGCGGGATCATCGGCATGACGGAGCTGGCGCTGGACACGGACCTCACGCCCGAACAGCTCGAATATCTAGGCCTGGTGCGGGCCTCGGCGGATTCCCTGTTGGCGGTGATCAACGACATCCTCGACTTTTCCAAGATCGAGGCGGGCAGGCTTGACTTCCGCCCGGAGGTCTTCGACCTGCGCGAGAGCCTTGGTGCCACGCTGAAGGCGCTGGCCCTCTGGGCGCACGACAAGCAGCTGGAGTTGGCCTCTCACGTGTTGCCCGAGGTACCGGGCCGCGTGATCGGCGATCCGGGGCGCTTGCGTCAGGTCGTCGTCAACCTGGTCGGCAACGCCATCAAGTTCACCGAGCGGGGGGAGGTCGTCGTCCGGGTGCACACGGAGTGGCGGGCGGGCGACGAGGTCTGCTTGCACGTGGCGGTCACGGACACCGGGATCGGGATCCCGCCGGAGAAGCAGCGGCTGATCTTCGAGCCGTTTGTCCAAGTCGACAGCTCCGCGAAGCGCAAATACAGCGGCACCGGGCTGGGCCTGGCCATCGCGGCCCGGTTGGTCAGGCTGATGGGGGGACGGATCTGGGCGGAAAGTCAGCCCGGCCAGGGGAGCACGTTTCATTTCACCATCCGGTTCGGCCTCCAGCGTGGATGGGCCGCCGAGCGGATGGCTGCCTTGCCGGTGACCGCCGCCGATCTCCCGGTGCTGGTGGCCGATGACAACGCGACGACTCGGGGCATCTTGAAAGAGTTGCTCTCCCACTGGCAGCTGCTTCCCACAGTCGTTGACAGCGGGCGGGCGGCACAGGCGGCCCTGGAGCGGGCCCGGGAGGCAGGCAGGCCGTTTCCGCTGGTGCTGCTCGACGCCGACATGGCGGACATGGACGGTTTGACCCTGGCCGAGTGGATCCAGAACCACCCCGGGGCGGCCGGGGCCGTCACCCTGCTCCTCCCGCCCGTGGCCCGGCGGGGCGACGCCGGGAGCTGCGAGGCCTTGGGCATTGCCGCCTACCTGAGGAAGCCAGTCACGCCGTCGGAGCTGCTGGACGCCGTCCGGATATCGCTCGGTCCTGAGGCCCGGGACGCCCCGTGTGCATCCGTGCTCGCCGACGCCGAGGTGGAGCCACACCACCGGCATCTCCGCATCTTGCTGGCCGAGGACAACGCCGTCACCCAGAAGCTGCTCGTCCGCCTGCTGGAGAAGCACGGATACACAGTCGTGGCGGTGGGCAACGGATGGGAGGCGCTGACCGCCCTGGAGTGCCAGCCCTTCGACCTGGTGCTGATGGACGTGCAGATGCCTGTGATGGACGGTATTGCAGCGACGGCCAGGATTCGCCGGTGCGAAGGCCAGATCGAGCGCGGAGAGGTCGCGCCACCTTCGCGCTCCTCGTTTGCCGTGCACCGGGAGAGGCGCGGGCGAATTCCGATCCTCGCCATCACGGCCCACGTCATGAACGGCGACGACGAGGGGTGCCTCGCGGCAGGCATGGACGGCTATCTCGCTAAGCCCTTGAGGCCCGATGAGCTCTACGCGGCCATCGATCGGCTGTGGCTCGAGGGCGCCTCCACGGGGCCAAGCAAGAAGCGCGAGCGCGAGCCGAGGCGAAGCACCCCATTGATCGAAGCGCCAGAGCGAGGCAGCCAGCCGTGAGTGTTCTCATCGTTGAGGACAATCCGCTCAGCGCGAGAGTGCTGGAGATCAATCTGCGCAAGTGTGGCTACCAGACCATGGTGGCGCATACGGGGCGAGAGGCGCTGGCGCGCCTGGGCGCGACGCCGGGGATTCGCCTGGTGATCACCGACGTCATGATGCCGGAAATGGACGGGTGGGAGCTCCTTCGCGCGATGAAGGACTCCCCAGAATGGAACCGGATCCCGGTGATCGTCTCCACCGTTCTGGCTGACGCGGAAGCGGTGAAGACGGCGGCGCGGATGGGGTGTCGACACTATCTGGTCAAGCCCATCGACGCCGCGCAGCTACTGGAAAAAGTGCGTGCCGCGCTGGATCGTGAAAAACCTGTCCTGCGGGACAAGCGTGAGATCATGTCCGATCTGGGGATCGATCTTCAAGCGTACGAAAGCGTTATCCGGACCTTTGCCGTGCAGGTCGGCCAGGTGATCGCACGATTGGAACGGCAAGCGGCCCTGGACGAGGACGAAGGCCTGCCGACGGAGATCTTGGCGCTCTGGGAAAGCGCCGCCGTCCTGGGAGCCGAGAGGGTCACCGACCTCCTCGATCGCTTGGCCGCGACTGAGGAAAGCCTGGAGCGGGACGCTGACTCCGACCGTGTGCTGCTGCTCAAGGAGCTGACGCTCCTGCACCACGAGCTGACCGTCTCACTCGAACAGGAGACAGCGCGCGCTGCCGCCGCTGACGCCAACGGGGCCTTGGTCGGATCCAAGAGCGACCGGTGGGCGGAAGCCCTGCACGCCTACCATGAGGCGGTGCGGCTCAACCCGGCCGACGCCGTGGTTTGGGGCGGCCTCGGTGTGTTCGCCTACGCTGCTCATGGATACGGCGACGCTGTGCGCGCCTTCGAGCGGGCGCTCGCCCTGGACCCGTTTTACTTCGAGACTCGACTCCCGCAGCGAAAAATCTGGGAAGAGTCTCTGCGACTGAGGAGGCAGCAACGGGAATCATCCAAGTAGCGACACCCAGGCGCCGCTCAACGCCGATGCGGTCGCACTCGTTCCGCCCGCGCAGCCGCGAGCGCCGTCCCGAGCAAGACGCGCTCTTTCGTGCGCGGCGACGGACGCGCCGCCTTCGGCGGGAGCTGGCGGGCCGCGCTGCGGTCTCCCTCCTGGTGCTTGTCTTCAACGAGGTCGTCGGCCCCGGCGCCGACGGGGTGGCAGACCCGGTCATCCGCCTGGCCGCGCTGTTGGGACTCTTCCTCAACGGGCCGTACTACCTTGCGGCGGGCACGGGTCGGTGGGCGCGGCTCCAGGCCTACGTCCGCATGCTCGGCGACATCGCGCTCATCACCGCCGGGCTTTACGGCGCCGGCGGTCTGGCGGCCGCCCCGTATCTCGGTGTGTACGCCGTTCCTATCGTCTACGCTGGCATTGTCTTCTCCAGCTCTGCATGTGTGGTGGGGACCGGGATCGCGACGGTCAGCTACCTCCTCGTGGCGCTCCTCCCGCATGGTGACGGGTCCGCTGCGCTGCAAGCGACCGGCTGGCACCTCGCCGCCTTCAACCTGCTGATCCTCAACGTGGTCGGGGGATTCACCGCGGCCCTAACAGGGGGCTACCGGCAAAATCGTCTCCGGCTCGGTGTGCTCTATCAGGAGCTCGAGCGCACCCACGACGAGTTGCTCCGGCTCACCACGGAAATGCAGCGAGGCAGCCAGCTCAGCACGCTCGGTGGAGTCCTGGCCGGTGTAGCCCACGAGCTCCGCAACGTCCTGCAGGTGGTGCTGAGCAGCATCGAGCTGCTGCGTCTCAAGGGTGGCAACCTCCCACCCGCGGCGCAGCGGTACTTGGACCAGCTTGGGGACGGCTGCCACGCAGCAATGCGGTTGGTGGCCAACGTGCTGGAAACGGCGCGTCAACCGTCGGCGGAGAAGGTGGTGGTGTCCATCCCCGAGGTGGCCCGACGCCTCGTCGAGCTCAAGGGTTACGACCTACGCAGAGATGGGGTGGAGATCGAGCTCGACTTCCCGCCCGATTTTCCCTTCGTGCTCGCGGCACCCTTTCCGCTTCAGCAGGTGTTGATGAACCTCGTCACGAATGCACAGGATGCCCTCCGCGGCACTGCCGGGCCGCAGATGATCACTATCGCCGGCTTCGTCCTGCGCGAGCGCGTGATCGTCGAGGTGCGTGACACGGGCCCGGGCATTCCGGCGGCGGCCCTGCCCCGGCTGTTCGAGCCGTTCTACACCACCAAGGGCAACGGGACCGGGCTCGGCTTGTCCATCTCTAGCGGCATCGTCCGGGATCTGGGCGGTGAGCTGACGGCAGAGAATGCGCCTGGGGGCGGTGCATTGTTCCGCGCGAGCTTCCCCGCACTGCCTTCCGACCCTACCGAGGCGGCCTGTGCTGGGGGTGACCCGCGCCGGCGCGAGCCGGTTGGCCAGCCCTAGTGCCGTTCTAACTTGATGGTCGCAAAGTGCGCTCAAGCGGCGCCGGATAACACCCTCGTCGGGCGATGCGCACGGTAGCTTGAAATGGTTGGAACGGCACTAGCCGCGAGAGACGCCCCAGCGCAAGGGTGTTCGTGGCATTAGTTGTGGTAAGCTTGTGTCTGCCGCTCTGGCGCGCGACGCCCCGTTGGGGGGCGAGTGTCGCACGAAAGAGGGGGTTTGCCTCCTTCTCGTATGAACGTTGCCGTCGAAGAACTCGATGCCTGCCGGCGCCGCCTCAAGGTGGAAGCGCCCCTGGAGCTGGTCCGGAAGGCCTGGGAAGACGCCTACGGGCGCGTCCAGCGCCAGGCGCGCTTGCCGGGTTTCCGAAGGGGGCACGTGCCACGGAACCTGATCAGGCTGCACTTCTCCGACGAGGTGCGTCGAGAGGTCGGCCAGCGGCTGGTCCCGGATGCCTATCAGCAGGCTGTGGCCGAAGCGCGGCTCCGGCCGGTGGAGGAGGCCGACATCGAGCAGATCACGCTGGAGGAAGACGCCCCGCTCAGCTTCACGGCTGTCGTCGAGGTCAAGCCGGAGATCAAGCTGGAGAGCTACGAAGGGCTGACGGTGGAGCACACCCCGGTTCAGGTGACGGAGGCGGACGTGGAGCAGGTGCTGTCCAACCTTCGGGAGGGGCACGCCTTATTGCGGAGCGTGGACCGGCCGGCGGACCCGGGCGATCTCGTCGTCGTGGACTACACGCTGGCTCCCGATGGGCTCGCGCCGCGGAGCGAGCAGGGCTGCGCCTTCCAGGTGGGCTCGCAGTCCGTGCTTCCGGAGGTCGAGGAGGCGGTGATCGGGCTGAGCACGGGCGGTGAGCGCGAGGTCCGCGTGCGGTTTCCCGACGACCATCCCCGCGAGGAGTTTCGTGGGAAGTCAGGGACCGCACGCGTCAGCGTGAAGGAGGTAAAGGAAAAGATACTCCCGCCCCTGGACGATGATTTCGCCAGGGGACTCGGCGAGTATGAGTCGCTCGAGGCTCTGCGCACCGCCGTGCGCACGGAGCTCGAAGGGCAGCGCGAGCGGGAGAACCAGCGGGCGCTGGAGGAGAAGGTGGTGGACACGCTCCTGGCCCGCCACCAGTTCCAGGTGCCCAGCTCGATGGTGCGCCGCCAGGTGGGACACCTGATCGAGCGTGCCCGGGACCGCCTCCGCCGGCAGGGGGTCGACCCCGACAGGGTCCCGTGGGACTACCAGAAGCTGTCCGAGGAGCTCTGGCCGGGGGCAGAAAGGGTTGTCCGCCGGGCCCTGCTGCTCGAAGTCGTCGCGGACCGAGAGGGGATCACGGTCTCAGAGGAGGAGGAGGCGGCCGAGGTGGAGCGCATCGCCGCCGCGAGCCAGCGCCCGGCTCCGGCGGTCCGCCGGCTCCTGGAGCGGAGCGGGGACCTGGACGCCCTCCGGTTCTCCCTCAGGGAGGCCCGGACCCTGGACCGGTTGATTCAGCATGGGGTCGTTACGTCCTGACTGAGGTAAAATGGCATGAAGAGGAAGGGGAGGGCCTCGTCCATGGCGCTAGTGCCGATCGTTGTCGAGCAGACCCCTCGCGGGGAGCGGGCGTTTGACATCTTTTCGCGGCTCCTCAAGGAGCGGATCATCTTCCTCCCCACCTTCATCGAGGATGAGCTCGCCAACCTGGTCATCGCCCAGATGCTCTTCCTCGAGGCGGAGGACCCGGAGAAGGACATCTTCCTCTACATCAACTCGCCGGGAGGGTCGGTCACCGCCGGGCTGGCCATCTACGACACCATGCAGTACGTCAAGCCGGCCATCTCGACCATCTGCATGGGGCAGGCGGCGTCCATGGGGGCAATGTTGCTGGCCTCCGGCGCCAAGGGCAAGCGCTTCGTGCTCCCCCACGCGCGCATCATGATTCACCAGCCCCTGGGCGGCGTGCAGGGGCAGGCCACAGACATCGACATCCAGGCGCGGGAGATCCTCCGGGTTCGCGACGAGCTGAATCAGATTTTCGTGCTGCACACCGGCCAGAGCATGGAGCGCATCCAGCGGGACGCGGATCGTGACTTTTTCATGACCCCCGAGCAGGCCAAGGACTACGGGCTCGTGGACGAGGTGATCTCCTCCAAGCTCGCCATCCGAGCAGTGGCCGAGGCGGCCGTTGGGGCCAGGGGCGCAACCCTGTAGGCGGAGGCGGCGTGGCTCGATCGCGGGATCCCAACGGCGTGCTGAAGTGCTCGTTCTGCGGCAAGACCCAGAACGATGTGCGAAAGCTCATCGCAGGTCCGACCGTCTACATCTGCGACGAGTGCATCGAGCTCTGCAACGACATCATCGCCGAGGAGTGGGAGGAGGAGAAGAGCCGGGAGATCCGGAGCCTCCCCAAACCTGCTGAGATCAAGAATGTCCTGGACCAGTATGTGGTGGGGCAGGAGCGGGCCAAGAAGATCCTGGCCGTCGCGGTCCACAACCACTACAAGCGCATCGAGGCCGGGGGCGAGCTGGGGGACGTGGAGCTCCAAAAGGCCAACATCGTGCTCATCGGCCCGACCGGCTCGGGGAAAACCCTCCTGGCGCAGACCCTCGCCAAGATGCTCCGCGTGCCGTTTACCATCGCCGACGCCACGACCCTGACCGAGGCCGGCTACGTGGGGGAGGACGTGGAGAACATCATTCTCCGCCTGCTACAGGCCGCGGACTACGACGTGGAGAAGGCCGAGCGGGGGATCGTGTATCTGGACGAGATCGATAAGATCGCGCGGAAGTCGGAGAACCCCTCGATCACGCGCGACGTCTCGGGCGAAGGGGTCCAGCAGGCGCTCCTGAAGATCCTGGAGGGGACCGTTGCGAACGTGCCCCCCCAAGGTGGCCGGAAGCACCCGCATCAGGAGTTCATCCAGATCGACACGACCAACGTACTCTTCATCTGTGGCGGTGCCTTCGTCGGGCTCGACAAGATCATCCATGCCCGGATCGGCCGCTCCGGCATGGGGTTCGGAGCGGAGATCAAGGGCCGCCACGAGCGGCGGATCGGTGATCTCCTGGCCTTCGTGCAACCCGAGGACCTGTTGAAGTATGGCTTGATCCCCGAGTTCGTGGGGCGCCTGCCCGTGGTCGCTACCCTCCACGATCTGGACGAGGCTTCCCTGATTCGGATCCTCCGCGAGCCCAAGAACGCCGTCATCAAGCAGTACCAGAAATACTTCGATCTGGAGAAGGTGCGCCTCAAGTACACGGAAGAGGCGGTCGTCGCCATCGGTAAGGAGGCGCTCAAGCGCGGTGCCGGTGCTCGCGGGCTCCGGGCGATCCTGGAGGAGGTCATGCTGGATGTGATGTACGAGCTCCCCTCCATCCAGGGCTTGAAGGAGTGCGTGATCACCAAAGAAGTGATCCTGAATCACGACCCCCCCATCCTGATTTCCGAGACCCGGGCCGAATCGGCTTAGTCCCTCGGAGGGGGGCTCCGCCCCCCTTCCGAAGCCTCCCCCCATCCGGTTGCGCGGGCAAAGCCCGCGCTCGAAGTGGGACTTTCTGAGCGAGGAGCGAGGGGGCCGGGGATTGGCTTGGGCATGGGCGTGGCGAAGGTGTTGGAGCCTGTTGCGGTGGACCCGGTGATAGGCTGCGGATGGCGGCTCCGACGCTCCTCTTGGCGCTTTCGAACGGGTTCCACGCGAGACTCGTAATCATTCAGCGGGAGCACTACCTGGCGATCGACACTCAGTTGAGGCAACTCTTGGGCCAGCAGCCGGTCCAGTTCCGGGCGGTCCGGCGCCGGCTCGCGAGCACGCATGGCATCTACTGCAGTATGCACATAGCCGTCGCGGTTTTCCTACTGATTGCTGCTGCGGCGATGGTTCTCTACGGCCTCGGCTACTTTTGCGAAATCAAAATGCCGAAAGCCGCCGGCCTTGGAGGTTCCCGGTTTGAGCGGGCTAACCGGGCGCTTCAGCAGACCGGCTGCGCCGGCCGCTGAGCGCCGACGTTAGCCCGCAGGGCCTCCAGTGGCCCGACGACAAAACGTGCGGTAGCCTGACATCGAGGTTGGAGCATGGAACATACGACGATTCCAGAGCCTGCGGGGTTCAGCGAACTCTTGAAGGCGGCGCAGATCCGCTATCTGCAAGCACTTTGGGACCGCATCGCCGAACGACCGGGCGAGATCCCGGTTCCCGAGAGTCACATCGAGCTCGCCGAGCAACGGCTTGCCGACTACCGCCGTGACCCAGGCCGAGCTCGACCGGCCCAGGACGTGTTGGATCGCTTGGCGAAGAAAGATCCGTGATCGCGTATCGGCTGGGTGCGAAGCCGCGGGTTGATTTCGACGTCGCGGCGACGTTCGACTGGTATGAGAACGAGCAAGCCGGGCTGGGTCAGGAGTTCTTGGACTCATGTCGTGGTGCCCAGAATGTGCACTGCTTTGGCCAAAGAGATGTTGACATAACCAGAGGAATAGCTGGGCATCTAACCGTGGTTGACCACTCCCTCGCTTTCCACACTCCGCGACGATATTATACGTGTAACAACACGTGTGACGACCTGGGGGGCCACATGCAGAAAAAGTTGACCATTACGCTCGACGAGCGAGTCTACAAAGGACTTCACAATGTCGTGGGGCGGCGTCGTATCAGTCGTTTTGTTGAGTTTCTGGTCCGCCCATACGTGATCGGCAAAGACTTGGAGACAGCCTATCGTCAGATGGCCCAAGAAGAAGCTCGGGAAAGGGAAGCATTGGAGTGCGCCGAAGCCACCCTCGGAGATGTCGCCGATGAAGCGAGGTGAGGTGTGGTGGGT
>JBHIAB010000039.1:0-19601 GCA_046758385.1 Methylomirabilia bacterium
CTGCGCCTCGGCGGGCAGCGGCGCGGCGAGCAGGCCGAGGGCGAGGGTGAGGATGAGTGTGGCTGCTCTGAGCTTCATGATCTCCTCCTCGACTCGGGGAACACTCCCAACCGCGAGTCTCGAACACACAACGAACACGCCCCCACCGACCATTTGCATGGTCGACGAGGGCATCGAAAAGCTGTCCTGGGACCCGAGCCAGGGGCACGGCGCCTCCCCCGAAGGCTGGACGTTAAGGTGATGGGAGGACTCTATGCCACTGCTTCAGGGCTGTCAACGGCAGTGTGTATGACCGCTCGATTGGCCCGGGCTAGCCTGCCCGTGCCACGAAGAAAGAGCCTGACCCGCACCCGAAAGCGGCCATTAAAGCGGCGATGAACCGGCGATCAACCCCGAGAAAGCGGCCATCCACCCCGGAAAGCGGCCGCAGCCCTTGCCTTTGGGGGGACGATGTCACGGAACAGCGGAGCATAGGCACGATAAAGGCCCTCAGGGCCCTCCTCGGCCGGTCCCGTTCCGGGCCGAACCCCCGCCGTCGGCTGCCGTGCGCGCCCCCCTGCCCCCTCCCGGCGTCAGGAGCCACTCCAAGAGCATGGCCCACGAGCCTGGCCAATCCTACAGAGCCTGGCCCAGGAGCCCGATGCTACAGATGTGGCTTCCGGTCGCGGCGGTTATGAGTTGGGCGGTGATGCGCACACGGTTGCCGGCCTTTCGCACGCTCCCTTCCAGCACGTAGCGTACGCCAAGCTCCCGTGCTATCTGCTTCACGTCGACGCGCTTACCCTTGTAAGTGAACGTGGTATTGCGGGCGATAACGAAGACCCAGAGGAACTTCGACAGCGCGGTGATCATGTCCTCGGCGATGCCGTCCGCGAAGTACTCCTGTTCAGGATCGCGGCTCATGTTGTCGAAGGGTAGGACAGCAATGGAGGGCTCGTCGGCGAACTCAAGCACCGAGGCCTTGTCCCTAGCGACGCTTCACTACGCTGGCGAACTCCGCCAGCAGGTTACCCCCCGGTATGTCTACCACCCGGCCCCGGTGCTGCTGCTGGACACTCTTCTAAGACACATCTGGCTGGAGCGTTGTGGGCATATGAGCGCGTTTACAATCGGAGGGAATAGATAAATGAAGTCCTATCACGAGTACGACTTTGGCACGATGACGGAACTGACTGTGCGCGTCGTATCAAAGCGGGTGGGTAGGGTCGGGATGTGCGGGCACGACGGATACGAAGACCCCTCAATCGCTCCCCCCGCGCGTCACGACCTAGCTCCCGAAGTTTCTGGTTGACGCTCCTGCTCGCGGCTATCTCCCTAGCCGCTCCTTCTGGGCCAGGACCTTCTCGACGTCTTTCCTAGCCGCGACCCTCTGGAAGATTTCCAGGGCAGAGTCCAGCTTCCCCCGGGCGTTTTCCCGGTCTCCCGCCTTCCCTCTGGCCAGGAGCATCTGGCCCCACTCATAGAGCACCTTAGCCTCGTCCCAAGGGAGCTCGTACCGACGGTTGATCGCGACCGCCTTGTCGAAGGATTTTCCGGCTTCGTCCCAGTTCTTTCCGGCGCTGGCGAGAATGCCCTGCGCCAGGTACATCGGGGCGGGGAGGCCATACCAGTTCTGGTCTGGCTTCAGCAGCTCAAAGCCGCGCGTCACGTGTTCCCGAGCCTTGGCGGCTTGTTCCATCTTGAGGTAGAGCTCCACGAGAACCGGAAGGACCCAGAGCTCGAAGAGGACGTTGCCGCCGTTCCGGCAAATGTCGAGGCTCTTGCGCAACAGCTCTTCGGCCTTACGATAATTCGCTTGTTCGAGGTTGAGGGCTCCGAGGACAAAGAAACACGTGCCGACAGCGCCGACATTGTTCCGGTCCCGGTGGACCGGAATGGCTCGTTCCAGATACTCTTCGGCCCCGTCCCAGTCTCCCCGCCGAAGATGGTAAAGCCCAACGCCGGCTGCATCTTCGAAATAACATCCCAAGAACGTCTGCTTCTGTATTCTCTGCGCCGCCCGGCTGGCCTCCTCTGCATTGGCGCCATCTCCTGAGAGCGTGTAGATCAGCAAGAGCGGACGCCTGAGAAAGCCCTCGACGAACGCGATTTTTGTTTTCAGGGCTTCGGCAAGAACTCGTTCTCCCCATTCTCTGGCCCGAGGAACGTCACGCGCGAGAGCCAGGAGGAGCGAAATTTCGTGACCGAATACCCCGATGATGAGAGGATTCGCCATCTTGAGAACCGGCTCCCAGTTCTTTTCGGCGTAGCTAATCCCCTCGGCGATCCGCCCGGTATAGGCTGACGCAGTGCCCCATGCAGTTCCCATCGGAATCCCGAGCCGCGCGAAGAGGTCGACGGCTTTCTGTGTCCATGTCAGGGCGGTGGCAGGCTCAGCCCGGTGCAAATACAGATGCCCGGTACGCTGGTAGATGAGTCCCTTTTGCACGCTATCTGGGTCTTCGTCCGCAATGGCGGCCGCCGCCTCCAGGTGCCGGACCGCCATGTCCTCCCGTGCCCCGTCCCACTGGTCGCCCGTGTAGAGCATCTGGATATGCATGTGCATGTCGAACATGCTGCGTCTGTCGCCCAGGCTTTCGCAGAGTCCGAGCGCGGATTGCGCGTACCGAAGACTTGCGTCTGTGTCTCCTATCGCGACGGTTGCGGCCGCCAGCTTCTGCAGCACCTGTGCCCTTATCGTGCGGTCTTCCTGTCCTACGAAGCCCAGCGCCTGCTCGTAGAGGGAGAGCGATTCACGGTTGGCAAAGACCTTGGCGGCCTTGTCCCCCGCCTTCAGGAGGTACTCGACGGCCTTGGCCCGCTCTTCTGCCCTCGAGAAATGGTAGGCGAGGGCCTCGTACTGCTCAGCGAGCCGGTCGGCGTACAATTCCTCGATGGCCTGGCCGATCGCCCGGTGCAGATCCCTCCGGCGGCGGACGAGGATGCTCTGGTAGGCCACGTCCTGGATGATGGCGTGTTTGAAAATGTACTCGAGCTCAGGGAAGAAGCGCTTCTCGTGGATCAGCTCTACCTGTTTCAGTTCGTTGAGGAATGCCTGAATCAGCGACGCCGTCTCGGAGACATGCGTGAGGAGGCGGAGCGCGAACTCGCGCCCGATGACTGCGGCGGTCTGAGCCGTTTGCTTCACGGGCTCCTCCAGCCGGTCGATCCGAGCCCGGATGATGTCCTGGGCGGTCGCCGGGAACTCGACCACTGCCTCTCCGGCCCAGCTCATGCCTCCGTTCCGTCGGACGAGGAGTCCTTGCTCCACGAGGGACCGCGTGATCTCCTCGACAAACAGTGGGTTACCCTCGGCTTTTTCCCGGACGAGCCGGGTGAGTTCTGGCGGAAGGTCGCGGGTCCCAAGGACTGTCGTGAGCATCGCTTCGGTGTCCTGGTCCGTCAGGAGATCGAGGGCGATCTGGGTGTAGTACGTTTTGTCCCCCCAGCGCACGGCGTAGCCGGGGCGGTGGGTGGTGATGAACAGCAGCGGGACGCCGGCCAGGCTCTCGATGAGGAAAAGGACGTAGTCCTCGGAAGTCTTGTCGATCCAGTGGAGGTCCTCAACGATGACGACGTGGGGCCGGCGTTGGCTTCCGACCATGGTCAGCGCCCGGACCGCCTCGAAGGTTTTCTGCCGCTTGGCCTTGGGGTCGAGCTTTTTGAGCGCCTCGTCTTCGATGGGGAGGGTGAACAGCTCTCCGAGAAATGGAAGGATTCCCTCGAGGGCCGGGTCGAGCCGGTGGGTACCCTCACGGAGCTTCTCCCGGATCTGAAACGGGTGATCCTCCTCCTCGATTTGGAAGTTTGCCCGGAGGATGTCCAGCACGGGCAGATAGGGCGTGGCTTGGCCATACGCGATGCAGTGGCCTTCGAGCCAGGTGACTCGCTCTCCTTCCAGGGACTTGCGGAACTCGTAGAGGAGGCGGGATTTCCCCACCCCTGGTTCCCCCGCGATTCCCACCACCTGGCCTCGCCCCGCTTTTACGCGCGCCAGGCAATCGCCAAGGACGCCCAGCTCCCGATCACGTCCCACCAGGGGCGTCAGCCCGCGCTCGGCGCTCACCTCTAGGCGGGTTCGCTGCCGGCTCCGGCCGGTCACCTTGTAGACGGAGACCGGCTCGTCTCGGCCCTTGACCTGGACTGGACCCAGCGCCTCGCTTCGGACGTACCCCTCCACCGGGCGATGGGTGGCCTCGGTGAGGAGAATCGACCCGGGCTCGGCGGCCGCCTGCATTCGTGCCGCCAGGTGGGTAGTTTCGCCGACGGCGGTGTAGTCCATCCGCAGGTCGTCGCCGATCCGACCCACGACGACGAGCCCGGTGTTGAGGCCGAGGCGCAGGCACATCTCCACCCCTCGGTCGCGTTTGAGCTGCTCGCTATACCCGCCCAGGGTCTCGCGGATTGTCAGCGCCGCCTGAACGGCCCGGAGGGCATGATCCTCCAGGGCCACGGGGGCCCCGAAGAGGGCCATCAGGCCGTCGCCCAGGAACTGGTTCACGGTCCCCTCATAGCGGTGGACGGCCTCGGCCATGAGCCTGAGCGCCCGGTCCATGACCTCGTGCATCGCCTCCGGATCCAACCGCTCGGCCAGCCGGGAAGAGTCCACGATGTCGCAGAAGAGCACGGTGACCTGCTTCCGCTCCCCCTCCAGGGAAGAGCGGGAGGTAAGAATTTTGTCAGCAAGGTGCTTGGGGGTGTAGGCCTGGGGAGAGGCAAATTGGGCTGCGGGTTCCGCGGCTAACGGCGCGCCGCAGGAGCCACAAAACTTCTTGTCGGGGGCAACCTCCGCACCGCAGGCGGGGCACCTGAGTGCCAGGCGAGCGCCACACTCTTCACAGAAGCGAACGCCCTCACGGTTCTGAGCCTGGCACCGTGGACACTGCATGCCGCACCCTCTAGCGAGCTGGGCCCGTGCACGTAGAAACGGGTGCGGTGAAGTTACTTCAGGCGTCTGGAGTTGTCAAGAGAGCAAAGACCGTGACATCGTGGGCCCATGTCTCGGGAAGGAAGAATGCCTCGTACCCGAGATGATCGGCTGCCGTGGCGAGGTGCAGGATCGTCTCCCTCCGATTCTCGAGCGGCATGACGGACACCGCGAGGGAACGGGCCTCATCTCTCATCGGGCTTCCTCGCGAACTCCGCCTTGGCTTCCTTCAACTCCTCGGGGGAGGTGAGGAGGTCCAGCGCGGTCATGGCCAGCGCCTTGGCTGCGGCGACCATGCCGGTGCGGGCCATCGGTGACTTCGCCCACTCGGCGAACTCGCGGGAGTGCCCGGGAATGCCGTCGGTCGAGATCCGGATGTAGGGGTGAATCGTCGGAATCACCTGGCTCAGGTTACCGCAGTCGGTGGAGCCGTAGCCCGCCTCCGGTTCCTCGGGGTCCACGGGAAAGCCAATCCGCTCCAGGTTCTTCTCGAAGAGGCCGGCCATGGTGAAGTTGGGCTTGAGCGGGTCGTGGATCACCGGGTCCGGCGTGATCGCCACGGTGGCGCCGGTCGCTCTCGCGGCACCGTCGGCGCACGCCTCGAAGCGGCGCAGCAGCTCCTTCAGGTACTCTTTGCTCTCCGAGCGGAGGTAGAACTCGGCCGCCGCGTACTCGGGTATGATGTTGGGTTGATCGCCGCCCTGGGTGATGACGCCGTGCACGCGGGCGTCCGGCCTGAGCTGTTGCCGCATGGCGTCCAGCCCCACGAAGAGCTGGATCACGGCGTTCAGGGCGTTGATTCCCCGCCACGGCCAGGAGGAGGCGTGGGCGGCCTTGCCGTGAAACTCCGCCTTGACCTTGATGATTCCCAGACTCGGCCGCCAGATCCGAGTGCCGCTACGCGGGTGAATCATCAGGGCCGCCTCCACTCCCTTGAACGCTCCCGCCTCTATGAGGCGGACCTTGCCCGCCCCCCCCTCCTCCGCCGGGGTGCCGATCACCTGGATCGCGCCGGGAAACGGGATGGCACTCAAAGCCAACGCCAGCGCGGCGCCGGCCCCGGCGCCGGAGGCGGCGATGACGTTGTGGCCGCAGGCGTGACCGATCTTCGGGAGCGCGTCGTACTCGGCCAGGATGGCGATCGTCGGTCCTGGCCCGCTGCCCGGTAGGGTGGCGCGAAACGCCGTCGGGAGGCTGCCAGCGCCTCGCTCCACCCTGAAGCCCTTCCGCTCCAGGAAGTCGGTGAGCCAGGCGTGGGCCTTCTCTTCCTTGAAGCCGAGCTCGGGGTTGGCGTGGATCTGGTGGGAAAGCGCCTCCAGCTCGCCACCCAGCGCGTCAACGGCCTGACAGATCTTCGCTTTCAGCTCGTCGGTCGTCATCATCGCCACAGCGCTCAGCTCCTCGATTCCCTCGATGCACTCGATGGTGCTCCAGCGCCCTCGCCCGGTGGAGTTCGGCCATTATACTCGCGCCCCGCTCACCGGGCCAGCGCCACACAGGCCGCCCCCGCCAGCACCACCCCGGCCGTCCCCAGTGGCGAGAGGCGCTCGTCGAAGAGGAGCAGCGCCAGGACCGGAACCAGGGCCACGCCGAGCCCCCGGGCGATGCGTCTTGACGCTCGCCACGCGGGGGCATAGAGTCCACCACAAGGTGGCCAGGCGGGTCCGAATCCTCGTGTGCGGCTTCGGGCGGGTGGGGCGCAGCTTCGCTCGCCTCGTCGAGGCCAAGCGTGCCCTTGCCGAAGACGCCTATGGCCTCACGCTCGATCTCGTGGGAGTGGGGGAGCTCGCGGGCAGCCTCTTGAAGCCGAGCGGACTCGCGGCCGGCGAGACGGCGGCGTTCTTCGAGACCCGGGGCGGCTTCGCCGGGCATCCCGACTCCCGCTCGGAATGGAAGGGGATCGACCTCATCCGCGAGGCTGAGGCCGACGTGATGGTGGAGGCGACCCCGACCGACATCCGGACCGGCGAGCCCGCCCTGGGCCACATCCGCGCGGCGCTGTCGCGGGGGATGCACGTGGTCAGCGCGAACAAGGGTCCCTTCATCCGCCACTACCACGAGCTGAGGGACCTCGCGGCGCAGAAGGGCGCGGCGCTGAAGCTCTCCGCGGCCGCCGCCGCGGCGCTACCCACCCTCGACGTCGCCCAGACATGCCTGGCGGGTGCGGAAATCCTCTCCATCGAGGGCGTGCTGAACGGAACCTCGAACTTCATCCTCACCCGGATGCGCAGCGGTGGCTCCAGCTACGACGGGGCTCTGGCTGAGGCCCAGCGGCTGGGCATCGCCGAGCCCGACCCCACCCTCGACGTGGAGGGCTACGACACCGCGAACAAGCTCGCCCTCATCGCGAACGTGTGCATGGAGGCGGGCCTCGGGCCCGAGCAGGTCGAGCGCACCGGCATCACCGGTCTCAGCGCGGATGAGGTGCGGACCGCCGGGGCCCAGGGGAGGATCTATCGGCTCGTGGGCCGCGCCGAACGGGGACCGGGCGGGGCCGTGCGCGCCCGCGTGGCGCCCGAGGCGTTGCCCATGGACCATCCCCTCGCCGCGGTGGACGGGGCCGAGAAGGGAATCACCTACACCACCGACAGCATGCACCGCGTGACGGTCGTGGGCGGAAAGAGCGATCCGAGGGGCGCCGCCGCGGCGCTCCTCAAGGACATCCTCAACATCTACCGCGTGCCCTGAGGCGCGCGCCCGGGGGAAACCCGATCGCCATGAACAACGCCGACCTGATCGTCAAGACGCTCAAGGAAGCCGGGGTCAGGTACGGCTTCGGCATCCCGAGCGGCAACGTGCTCCCTCTCATCGAGGCGATGAGGCGGGGAGGCATCCACTTCGTCCTCACGGCCCACGAGGGCTCGGCGGGCTTCGCCGCCGACGTCATGGGCCGCCTGACCGGCGTGCCGGGCCTGTGCCTCGCCACGCTGGGCCCCGGAGCGACCAACCTGACCACCGGGGTGGGAGCCGCCTATCTCGACCGCTCCCCCCTGCTGGCCATCACTTGCAACCTGAACACCCCCCAGCTCGGCCGCCGCATCCAGATGTCCGTCGACCACCAGACCCTGTTCCGCCCCGTGACGAAGGCGAGCCTCGCGTTTCGCAAGGGTCGGGTGGCCTCGGTTCTCGCGGAGGCCATGCAGGTTGCCACAAGCGAGCCGCTCGGGCCGGTCCACATGGACCTCCCCGAGGATGTCGCCCTCGCCCCAGCCGTGGAGGACGTTCCCCCCATCGTCCAGGGAACACGGCGCCGGCCTGCCCCGGAAGCCGCCATCCAGAAGGCCGGCGAGCTACTCCGGCAGGCCAAGCGTCCCGTCGCCGCGCTGGGCTCCTCGGCCATGCGGATGGAGCACCCCGCCCTTCTGCGGGAGTTCATCGAAAGGCACCAGCTCCCCTTCGCCACCACCACGATGGCCAAGGGGATGATCGACGAGGGCCATCCCCTCTCGATCGGCTGCATCGAGCGCGCGAGGCGGCAGGTGCAGCGCGAGTTCCTGCGCAGCGCGGACCTCATCGTGGGGCTGGGCTACGACGTCGTGGAGGCGGAGTACGAGGGGTGGATCGGCAGCGTCCCCCTGCTGAGCGTGGACATCGATCCGGTGGACGCCGCTGCGAGCGTAAACATCGTCCACGAGGTGATCGGCGACCTCCACACCTCCCTGGAGCGCCTCAACCGCTTGCAGCCGGGCCACTACGAGTGGCCCGCCGAAGCGGCCCTGCGTCACAAGGGGAAGTACCAGAAATCCTTGCGGCCCGCCGTCAAGGGCTTCGCCTCCCACCAGGCCATCGACGTCGTGCGCGAGGTGCTGCCCCGGGAGGGCATCCTCGCCTTCGACGTGGGCGCCCACACCCACCAGATCGCCGGGCAGTGGGCCGCCCACGAGCCGCGCACCTTCCTCGTCACGAACGGATGGTCCTCGATGGGCTTCGGTCTGCCGGCCGCCATCGCCGCGAAGCTGGCGCGGCCCGAGCGGCCCGTGGTGGCCATGATCGGGGACGGCTGCTTCCAGATGACCTGCGGCGAGGTGGCCACGGCCAAGCGCCTCGGGCTTTCGCTTCCCATCGTGGTTCTGGCCGACCGCTGGCTCTCCCTCATCCAGGTGAAACAGAAGCGTCTCAAGTTCGGCATCTACGGGACCGAGCTCATGACGGAAGAGTACCGCAATCCGCCGGAGCACTACTTCGGGGTCCCCGCGGTGGGCGCCCGCGCACCCGAGGACCTCGAGAAAGCCCTGAGGGAGGCGCTCCAGGCCGATGGCCCCACGGTCATCGAGGCGGTGGTGGACTCGAGCCACTACATGGATACGGTGTACGACTGAGAGGGAAGGCCCGGCCTGCGGCCGGCTCCCCTTCGGCCGCACGGCCGTCGTCCTGAAGATCGCCCCGGCTCCCCGCCCCGGTCCCACCCCGACAACCCGTCCGGATCGCCTTGCGTCGGATGGGTCGAGCGACCGACCTGCCCCGAGACCTTCTGTAACCGCTTTCGCTGCATCGGACGCCCCGGCTGCCAGGCAACCTGCTGCGCGATCTGGTTATAATGCGGCCGACGTGCACCGTCTAGCTCCGCTCGCTAGAAGGGCACCGGGCACCGGGACATCAAGTATCCGGAGAAGGCGACGAAGGAGAGCCTGTCGGTCTTGGGTTGCCGGATACTGGAGGTCTTCTACCGGAACCAGGAGCTCGCGGCCGAGGTCGTCGGCGTGGAGGTTCGCTTCGAGGTGCCCCTGATCGACCAGGAGACCGGCGGGGTCCTCGACCGGCCACTGGTCGGGACGCTAAGCCTCCTGGCGCGCTCAGCCGAAGGCCAGTTTGCCGTGGTAGACGTCAAGACCACGGCCCAGAGATACATCGCCCTCCAAGTCGCCGCGGCGTCGCCTGGCGGCCGACCGCGTACACCGGCGGCGACGCGGACAGGCCCCAGGAGCTCGAGACGGAGGATCCCCGGGACCAGGTGCTCACGATTGCCGAACCCTTAAAGCAGCAGGTGCTTGAGGCCTCGGAGCTGAAGCCCGAGTCGGGACCTCTGGCCCGTCCTGCTGGCGCAAGAGCAACGCCGCCAGTCGATCAGCCATGGCCGGAATCGGGTCCGGCGCTTCCCGCAATGGAAAAGGTGCGACTTCAGATTTTGGAGCCCGCACAGCGCTTGCCCAAGCGGCCACGGGCGCAGGCGGGCAGGGACTCTCCGGGCCCATGGGCGCCTCGACGACCCCGCCACATCGAATGGGACGCGCTGGTGGGCCAACGGGGAGAAGAACTCGTCTACGAGCACGAAGGCAAGCGAGTGTGAGAGCTGAACTATCCACAATCGCGGGTCGTCTGGGCGGCCAAGGACGACCCGGGCGCGGACCACGATATCCGCTCTGTGGCGGAAGACGGGAGGCCAAGCATTGAGGGCTTTATGGACAACGAGAAAGATCCGCTGCTGGAGCGCTTCGACGAGGCGTACTTACTTGAGAGGACTGCGGAGCTGGTAATTGAGAACGAGACATACCGAATCGAGATTGTAGGGGACGTGAAGACTCAAGGGGCGGGATCGCGCTACAAGGCGCGATACTGGAGGCAGCGACAGGCGCGGCTTAGCCTGACTGAGGCACAAGCTGCCGGAGCAGAGGAGGCTGAGGAGGGCTACATCTGGGTGACGGAAAGCTGAGAATATCTTCCGTATTTCATCTATACTTTCCTGTGCTCAGGAGAGAGGTCCTTCCTTACTTTAAGCTCGGTGCGAGGGTCATGTGGGGAAAAGGAGTAGGTTTGGGCTGGGGAGATATGAGAAATTAGCTCCAGTTGGAGGGAAGCAGTATTAGAGGGATGCATGGATGAATCCCAAACGAGACGCAGAGTATCGCCTGAGATTAGCAGCGGGTTTTCTGAGGGAGGCCGAAGAGGACGTTCAACTTTCCCGCTGGCGCTCCTGCGTTGATAATGCTCAGATGGCCGTCGAGAACGCCGCAAAGGCAGTCATTGCTATGCGTGGTCCGGTTCCAAAAGTCCATCAGCTCAAGGGGGCATTGTCCAAGCTTTTAAAAGATGCTCGGCTAAAGAGTTTGAATAAGGAGATAGCTATACTTGGTGGGATCTCCGAGAAACTCGGCTTTGAAGAGCATATTCGAACCGACTATGGGGATGAGAGCCAATACCGCACCCCATGGGAACTCTTTGATCGGGAAAGTGCAGAGGAGGCGGTGAGCTTGGCCCGCACGGCTTATGATGCCGCTTCGAAGCTAATCAAAAAATGGCCGCAGGGAAAGAGAAAAAAATAAAGGAGGCTCTGCGGTCTCTAGTGGAAAGCCTCCACGAGGGAATGGCTCAGAACCTGATTGCGCTGGTGCTCTTTGGTTCCCGGGCCCGGGGAGAGACCCTGAAGGCAAGCGACTGGGACATCTTCGTTTTGGCCCGATCTCTGCCTGTCTCACCTATGAAGCGGTATACCCGTTTGCGAACACTTTGCAAGGAGGAGCTGGATGGAGGAGTTTCGTTTCTTGCCAAGACACAAAGAGAGTTTGAGGAAGGGTTCCCCTCTTTTTATCTCGACCTCGCCCTAGACGGAGTTATCCTTTTTGATACTGATGGGTACATGGAGGCGAGGCTCAGTCGCGTTAGGGAAATCATTAAGGAGGCCGGGCTAAAGAGAAACAAAATCTCCGGAGGATTTTTCTGGGATTGGAAGAAATATCCTGCGAGCCCCGAGTGGGAGATTAGTTGGGCGGGGTTTGAGCCTTCTTCTTCTCAAGCGCGGTGAGACGGTTCATTTCTAATCGAGGGTTTGAACAAAGGCCAATGATTTACCAAATGAATACGGTGTACGACTGAGAGGGAAGGCCCGGCCGCGACCGCCTTCTCCACGGAAGCGAATCTATTCGTTTTCGACGGCGCATCCATTCCAAGACCGTTGAGGTAGATCAGTGCCTGACCTGACTTCGCACCACGTGCGCGCGATGGCCGAGGCCCTGCGCTTGGCGCTGACCGCCGAGGACTTGGCCGAGGTTACCCATCGCCTCAATGCCTTCCTAGACGCGCTGGCACCTCTGACCGAGCTCCCCACGGAGCGCGTGGAGCCGCTGCCCACGCTTCCTGAACCGGATCGAACAGCATGACGATCAGGCGAGAGGACGTGGCGTTTCTCGGCGCCGGCGCGCTCGCCACCCTCGTGAGGGAGAAACGGCTCTCACCGGTGGAGCTGGTAGAGGTGTACCTGAGGCGGATCGACGCGCTGGATGGGCGGCTGCGCGCCTTCATCACCGTCTGCGGGGAGGATGCGCTGCGGGCCGCGCGGGAGGCGGAGGTGGCAGTGGCCCGCGGTGAGGCGCCGGGCCCGCTCCACGGGGTACCGGTCGCCGTCAAGGACCAGTTCTACACCAACGGCATCCGCACCACCGTGGGCTCTCGCATCCTGGAGAAGTTCATACCGGAGGAGGATGCCACCGTGGTCGCCCGGCTCAAGTCGGCGGGCGCCATCCTGCTGGGCAAGCTGAACCTCTCGGAGTTCGCCTTTGGTGGCACGCTGCACCACCCGTTCGGGCAACCGCGTAACCCTTGGCACCTGGAGTGCGACCCTGGCGGCTCATCATCCGGCTCCGCTGTGGCCACCGCCGCCGCTCTCTGTGCCGCCACCCTCGGCGAGGACACGGGTGGCTCGGTCCGCGGCCCCGCCTCCTGGTGCGGCACAGTGGGCGTTCGCCCAGCCTGGGGCCGGGTCTCCCGCCACGGGTGCTATCCGCTCAGCTGGTCCATGGATACGGCCGGGCCTCTGACCCGCACCGTGGAGGACTCAGCGCTGCTCCTCAAGGTGATCGCCGGGTACGACCCTAAGGATCCACTAACCAGCCGCCGCTCTGTGCCCGACTACCCCGCTGCGCTGACGGGTGAAGTGCGCGGCCTGCGGGTTGGGATCATCCGGGAGCTCACTCTTGGGGCCGACACCGATCCCGAGGTGGGGAACGCAGTCTCCGCAGCCGGGACACTCCTCGGGCGGCTCGGTGCGAGGGTCGAGGAGCTTTCCCTTCCCCTGCTCCCTCTCGCGGGAGCGGTGTTCATGGCCCTGGCCGATTCCGAGGGGGCTGGCCTGCACCAGCACCGGCTCCTGAGCCGCCCCGACGACTATGACCACGGGACTCGCCGGCGCCTGTTCACCGCCAGTCTCCTTCCTGCGGCGGTGTACCACCAGGCACAGCGGGCTCGGGGCCTGATTCGCGAGCAGGTCCTGGACGCCCTGGCGCGATACGACTTGCTCCTGTGCCCCACCTCTCCCAGGTCGGCCCCGCCCATTGCCGCCGGTGGCTCGCCGATCACCAGCAAAGAGGAGGCGGCGCGGCGCTTCTTCACCCGTCGCTCGTACACGACCCCGTTCAGCCTGGCGGGGACGCCCGCGATGTCGATCCCCTGCGGCTTCACGACATCCGGCCTCCCCATCGGTCTTCAGCTGGCGGGACGCCCCTTCGACGAGGCCACCCTCTTCCGCGTCTCCTACGCCTACGAGCAGGAGACCGCCTGGCACACGCGTCGGCCCAGCCTCTGACGCGGGCCCTCGCGTCGGTCCCGCTGGGAGTAACTACTCGGCGAGGAGCGCTACCACTTCCCTCAGGTCGACCGACGACCGCGACGAAGCGCCCGGCCGGCCAGCATGCCGGTGTGCTGGCCGCTGTCCACCACGACCTTCCCGTTGACGACGACGTAGTCGATCCCGATGGGGAACTGCTTGGGCTGTGTCCGAGTCGCCGGCGCCTTGACGCGATATGGATCGAAGACCACGATATCGGCCTTCAAGCCGTCACGGAGCAGGCCTCGGTCCGGGATGCCCAGCCGTTGCGCCGGGAACGACGTCATCTTACGGATGGCGTCGGGCAGCCCCAGAAACCGCTCCTCGCGAACATACTCGGCGAGAATCAGGGGGAACGTTCCGTACGTCCGCGGGCTCGGATACTCGCCGATGAGGAGGGCATCGCTGCCGACCATGGAGAGGGGATGGCTCACGAATTTGGGCAGCGTCGCACTGTTACCGCCGGCAGACACGTAGGCGACCTGGAGGTCCTCCGCCAACAGTAGATCACAGATGGCATCGGCCGGCTCTTTTCCCATCATCTCCCCAACGTCGCCGATGGACCGGCCTTCGTATTTGTGATGGTGGTGGTGCTTGAAGTTGGTCAGCCACATATCCTGCCAAGAGGCGGCCCGCGGTTGGATCTCCTTCCGGAGCCGTTCCCGCTCGTCCGCGGAGCGGAGCAGAGCTTTCAACCGCTCGGGACCGCCCTCGTGGGCCCACTGGGGGATGACGATCAAGAGCCGGGTGCTGCTCAACGGGTACGGATAGCTGTCGAAGGTCACATCGAGGCCACCGTCTCTGGCATCCTCCACGAGTTGGAGCATCCGTTGCGCCCCGCCGGGGCTCGTGGTCCGCTGGTAGAAGTGCGTGATGTGGACGGGCACGCCGCTCCCGTGGCCGATATCGAGGGCCTCCTTGAAGGGATCCAGAAAGCGGTCGCCGAGGCCATAGCGAACGTGGGTGTGATAGATGCCGCCGAGGCGGCTCGTCTCTCGGCTGAGCTCGATCAGCTCTCCCGTATCCGCATAACTGCCGGGGGGATAGTCCAGGCCGGTGGAGAGACCGAAGGCTCCCTCTTCCATGCCCTCCCGGAGGAGCGCCTGCATGTTGGCCAGCTCGTCGCGCGAAGGCGGCCGATCCTCCCAACCCATCGCACAGATCCTGAGCGGCGAGTTGCCGAGCAGGTACGCCACGTTCACGGCGACGCGGCCGGTGAACATCGAGAGGTACTGCTCCACGGTGGCCCACCGCCCTGGCAGCGGCGGGTTCCCGTCCAGGCCCGAGTTGAGCTCGACGAAACGGAGGAAGTCCTCATGGGAGGTGAAGGGTGCATAGGAATTGCCGTCGACACCAATCAGCTCGGTCGTGACACCCTGCCGGACTTTGGGCTCGTGTTGAGGTGCGGCCAACATCACGAGGCCGGAGTGAGCGTGCATGTCGATGAAGCCGGGGCAGACGATTCGGCCGGAGGCATCGATCACACGGCCGGCTTCTACCCCCGAGAGGTCACCCCGGAGAATGTGAACCTGCTCTCCTTCGACACCCACCGCGCCGTAAAACCCGGGGTTGCCGGTGCCATCGGTGATCAACCCACCTTGTATCAAGAGATCGAGCATGCGCCACCTCCACGAAGGCTATGATCAGTGAGTTGCCGAGGGGCTCGTGCTGCACCGAGGGATTGTGCGGGCCTCGCTATCCGCCAGCCAGCAGGCTGTGTCCTATCGGGACGCGGCGGCTGTCAACGGAACGCTTGCGGTCGGCAACCCGAGGCGCTCCAGGGTCTCCTTGGTCGGCACCCCATCGGCATCCCAGCCCTTGAGCCGGTAGTATTCGTCCAGCATCGAATTCAGCTCCTCGGGGGGACAGCGCATGCCGGCGGAGGGACCGTCGGGGATTGGCTCGTGCATAACCCGCCAGGGCAGCACATCGTCCTTCCGCCGCACACCTTCCCGCACGTTGAAGCAGCGCTCCAGGTTCACCACCCGCTCGCCGATCTGCTCCAACTCCTCCGCGCTCATGGGCCAGCCCGTGACGGCGGAGACCATCCGCGCGTAGGCGTCATTGACGAAGAGGCCGAAGCCCCGCTCGGAGGTGAACCGGCAGAGGACGAGGGAGTCGCCCACCGCGGTGAAGTGCTGGCTTCGCGCCGCGAACGCCGGCTTCCCCTCGGCGCTCCGCCGGTCGAAGCCCTGGGCGTACTGGGGCGTGGGACGGGCATCGTGGTGGCTCCCGCCACGGGTCGCCGTCGCGTAGCCGATGGACATCCCTTTGAGCGCGCGCGCTGAGTGGGCGGGAAGCTCGAGCCCCTTCACCGCATAGACCGCTTTCACCGCCTCCGGGCCGAGCGACCCGGCGAGGCGCCAGGCCCCCTCGGCGATCCGGTCGCCGAATCCCTCGCGAGTCGCTGTCATCTCCACCAGGCGCAGCATCCCCCGCCAGTCGCCCCAGCCGTAGGGGAGACCGAGCTCGCCAGCATCGAGCCAGCCCCGCTCCAGGGCTTCGGCCACGAAGGCGAGCGTGACCCCGAGGCTGATGGTGTCCATGCCCAGGCGGTCACAGAGGTCGTTGACCTTGATGAGGGAAGGCGAGTGCGCGTTCCCCAGCATGGAGCCGAAGGCGAAGATGGTCTCGTACTCGGGCATCTTGGCCCGGGTGCCGGCGAGCTCACCGTCCCTGATCGCATATTGCTTGCCACAGGCGACGGGACACTTGAGACAGGTGGTGTCCTTGTCGTGGTAGCGGGGCTTCATCTCCTCGCCGGAGATGGCCCGAGCCTCGCCGTAGGTCTCCGTGCGCACGTTATAGGTCCCGAGGGCTCCGAGGGTGTTGATGGGCTGGACCAGGGCCGGGGTGCCGAAGACGGAGAGAGCCTTGGTGCCGGTCTTGAGGGACTCGCGCGTCTCATCGAGGAGGGCGTTGAGGGCCGCCGGGTCGGCCACCTCGGTCTTCCGTGTCCCCGCCACCACGAGGGCCTTGAGGTTCTTCCCGCCCAGCACGGCGCCGATCCCGCCACGCCCCGACACCCCTTCCCGGTTCTTCCAGTAGTGGGCCATGGCGGCGAACCGAACCCGATGCTCGCCCGCCGGGCCGATGGCCACGACGTCGGACTCCGGCCTCTCGATCCTCTGGACCGCCTCCACCGTCTCGCGAATGGTCTTCCCCCAGAGGGCCTGCGCGGGCTTGAGCTCCGCCCCCGCCTCGGTCACCTTGAGGTAGACGGGCTCCCGCGCCCGGCCCGTGATGACGATCGTGTCGAACCCCGTGCGCTTCATTGTGGCGGGGAAGCGCCCCCCGAAGGTGGAATCGAAGAAGAGTCCGGTCAGTGGCGACTTGGTGGCCACGCAGGCGCGGCTGTTGCCCGGGACGGTCGTATCCGTGATGGGACCGACGGTGAAGGCCACTGCGTTGGAGGGGTCATAGGGGTCGATCCCCCGCGGGACCTGCTCAGACAGGAGCCGGATAGCGAAGCCGTTGCCGCCGAGGAACTGGCGCGCCATCTCCTCGGGGAGCGGCTCGGCGCGGGTGCGCCCTTCGCTCAGATTGACGAAGAGGATGCGTCCGCCGTAGCCTCGCATCGCCGCCTCAGGACGCGCTCCACCTTACTACTCAGGCAGGAGTTTGTCCACGCCCTGGGTTGGGGCGGCGCGCGGGTCGTCCGGCTTCAGCCTTCGCTTGAGCTGCCGAGCTTCGACAGGGCTTCTTCGGCCTCGCGAGCCAGATCGGGCTCGGCACGAGGGTTGGTAAGGAGCTTCCGGAATACGCTCGCCGCAGCATCACCCTGGCCAAGCGCGGCGAAGCTCTGCCCGGCGCCGATGAGGGCCCGCTGGCCCCAGGCCGTTTCGGGGCTCAAGTAGGCGGCGGTCATGTAGAACTCCACTGCCGCCCCGGGCTCACCCTTGCTGCGCAGCCCCTCGCCGAGCTTGAAGGCCGCCTCCGCCGCGACGGCCGGATCACCCTTGATCACCACCTGCTTCAACACTTCCCGGGATTCCTCCAAGCGCCCTTCCTCCTGGAGAAGCCTGGCCTGGCTCATCCGGGCACCCACCGCACCCGGATAGCCTGGGTGGTCCCGGACCAGCCGGGCTAGGGCATCGATCGCCGCCGGCCGATTCCCTGTCTTCTCGGAGGCTTCGGCCAGGAGCATCAACGCGTCGGGAAACCGGGGGTCGTCCGACCGAGTGTCAACGAACGTGGTGAGCGCCGCCACCGCCTCGTCCGCGGCGCCGATCTTGAGCAAGGCCTCGCCCAGGGGCAGATGGACTCCCTCGGCGTGCGGGCTCCCGGGGTAGCGGGCTAGCAAGAGCGTGTAGGTCTCGCGCACCAATTCCCATTCCGCGGCGGTCCACGCGCCATCGCCGAGGCGGGCCAGCGCGTCGTCGGCAGCCTCATTGGAGGGGAACTCGTCCACCAGGCGAAGCGCCGACTGCCGCGCATCGCCCCAGCGTTGGCCTTCCACGAAGCGGGCCGTCAGGAGGTAGAGGAGCCCCGGAACGGACACGCTGGCCGAGGGCGACTCCACCAGCGCCCGAGCGGCGCGCGTGAGCTCCTCGTGCCGGTCCTCGGAGGACCCCACCACGGCAAGCCCGTACTCGCCCAGCCGGCGCACCGGCTCGGCGCCGAGATCCCGGGCCTCGGCGAACCGGGGCCCGGCTCCCTCCCTGTCTCCTCGAGCCAAGAGCGCGCTCCCGAGCCCCAGGTAGGCGAGCGCGCCTTCCCCTTCCCGGATCGCTTCCTTGAACTCCCGTGCAGCCTCCGGGAGACTTCCCTCCTCGAGGAGAGCCACCCCTCGCGCCAGCCGCACCCGCCCGACGAACGGAAACATCGGCGTCGCGTCCGTAAACGCATCGAGGTCGGCCAACCCCTCTCGAACCCGCCCGTCACGAATCGCCAGCACCGCCCGGTTGAGTCGTGCGACCGGCGCATGAGGATGGCTAGGGTAACGGCTGAGCACCTGATCCAGGAGGTCCCGAAGTGTAGCCTCGTCGCCTGCGCGGGCGGTCAGCTCTGCCGCGAGCAGGAGCGCTTCTCCCGCATGGGCATCGCCGGGGAATCGCCAGGCGAAGTCACGCCATCGCTGGCGGGCCTCTTGCAAGCGACCGAGGCGAAACTCTGCCCAGGCCAGCGAAAATGTGGCGGCCGCCGCCTGGGGATGACCCGAGAACCGCGAGAGGAACTGGCGAAAGGCCGCCACCGCCTTCTTGTACTCCTTCGCCCGGTACGCGGCCTCGCCCTGCATGAGGAGCGTCACGCTCTGGAGTTCCCCCGTAAGGGGGTGGGTCAGCACGCGCTGGGCCTTCCGTCGGGCCCTAGAAAACTCCCGGTCCTCGAGGTCCATCCGCGCCAGGCTGATACTGGCGCGCCAGCCCAGCAGGCTCTCGGGCTCTCTGAAGCGGACTTGCTCGAGCTGACTCCGCGCTCCCTGCCGCCGGCCCGCGTGACGGCTCGCCTCACCGTTCAGGAACAGGACATAGCTTCGGAGGCCCGGCGAGAGATCTTTCTGGAGCAGTGCTTGCGAAATAGCCTGGATGTGCTCCAGCTCCTCATGCTCGATGCTCCAGCGGAGCAGGAGAAACAGGGTCGGCAGGACGAGGCGATGGGTGGAGTCCTCCCGCTCAAACAGGCGCAGCTCCGCCCGCGCCTTGGGAAAATCCCCGAGGGCCAGACGCGCCCGTACCAGGCCAGCTCGTGCCCAGGGCCGCTCAGCGGTGTCGGGATACTCTCTGAGCAGCGAGGAGAACGCCTTGAGGCTCTCCGCAGGGCGACCCGCCGCCAGCCCCCACCAACCGAGACGGAGGATGCCCGTCTCACGAAGCCGATGGGGGCCGCCACCGGTAAAGCGCCGGAGGTGCTCGACCGCCTCGCCGTACGCTCCCACCCGTCCCAGGCTCTCCCCGAGCCAGAAGGTGACCTCCCGGACCAGCGTTGTGGGAATGCTCCTGTTTGCGAGCCGCCGCCAGGCCTGGCGGGCCTCGGCATACCGCCCGAGGGCGTACAGCGCCATCGCACGCCCATGGCTTGCGAAGGGAATCACCGCGGGCGGCGCACCCGATTTGAGCAGCCGATCGAACCGTGCCAGGGCGCGGGTGGGGTCGTCGCGCTGGAAAGCCAACCACCCCAGAGAGGACAGGGCGCGGAGCGCGAACTCGGACTGCTGGG
>JBHIAB010000040.1:0-19572 GCA_046758385.1 Methylomirabilia bacterium
GGAAGGCTGTAGCTCTCTACGACGGCAAAGAGGCGGTCTTCACCCAGTCTTACGGTCCCGAGGCCAGAGGGGGTGCGTCCAGCGCTGATGTGGTCATCGCCGAGGCTCCGGTGGACTACCCGCTCGTGACCCGGCCCGATTGCCTCGTGGTCATGTTCCAGGAGGCCTACGAGCGCTACCGCCCTGACCTCGCTGAGGAAGGCCTCCTCGTTCTCGACGAGGATCTCGTGAGGCCCGGCGCAGGGGAACGGGCCTTCTCCGCGGTCCCGGCCACCCGGCTCGCCGAAGAGCTGGGAAAGAAGATCGCCGCCAACGTGGTGATGCTGGGCTTCTTCACGGCGGTCAGCAGGGTGGTGAGCCGGGAGGCGGTGGAGGCGGCTCTGAGGTCCACGCTCGCTCCGCGCCTCCTGGACCTGAACTTGAGGGCGTTTCAGGCGGGCTTCGACTACGCGAGCAAGGCCCGGGACGCGGCATGAGGAACCCTGTGTCGGCCGCCGCGTGGGTGTTGCGCTGCTCCGCGGCCTTTCGAGCGCGGGCTTTGCCCGCGCAAGCCCTGGGGGGAGGTGTCGGAAGGGGGGCGGAGCCCCCCTCCGAGGTCAGATGAGTGATTCGGTGCTGGTCATCGGCGGTGGCATCGCCGGCATCCAGGCCTCGCTGGACCTGGCGGAGTCTGGTGCGCAGGTTGTCCTGGTGGAGCGCGCCCCGACCATCGGGGGCAAGATGGCGGCGCTGGACAAGAATTTCCCCACCCTCGATTGCTCCATTTGCATCGAGGCGCCGAAGATGTCCGAGGTCGGCCAGCACCCGAACATCGAAGTCCTCACGATGGCCGAGGTGGAATCTGTTGCCGGTGGGCCCGGCCACTTCACGGTGGGGATCGGCCAGCGGGCTCGCTTCGTCACCGACGAGTGCACCCGCTGCGGCGAGTGCGTGCCGGCCTGTCCCGTGCTGCTCGGCAACGAGTTCGATGCCTCCATGGCCTCGCGGAAGGCCGTCTACACCCCCATCGCGCAGGCGGTTCCCGGCCCGTATGTGGTGGATATCGCCAACTGCCTGAACGATCCGCCCAACTACCTTCCCTGCCAGCGGTGTGTCCAGGCTTGCGGACCCAAGTGCATCGACTTCGGGATGCCGCTCGGGCAACGACTGGAGCGCGAGGTCGGATCCATCGTGATCGCCGTGGGCTACGATTTGATCGATCCGTTCCTGCTCAAGGAATATGGGTACGGGAGCCACCCGGACATCCTCACCTCCCTCGAGCTCGAGCGTCTCCTCACCTCGGCGGGGCCCACCGGGGGTGAGATCATCCGCCCCTCCGATGGTCACCACCCTGAACGGGTGCTCCTGGTTCTCTGCGTCGGCTCCCGGGACCGACGCTTCTATCGGTACTGCTCCCGCTTCTGCTGCATGTACTCGGTGAAGCACGCCTACCAGCTCATGGACCATGGTGTCAAGGACGTCACTGTCCTGTACATGGACCTGAGAGCCTACGGCAAGGGCTTTGACGGGTTCCTGGGGCGCACCCAGGCTGACGGGGCGAAGTTCGTCCGTGGCCGTCCCTCGGCCGTCCAGCCCCACGAGGGCCACCTCAGGGTCCGGTTTGAAGACACCGAGGCGGGGCGGCTCAAGGAGGAGACCTACGATATGGTGGTCTTGGCCACGGCGGTCCGTCCTCCCGACGGTCTCGCCGATCTGGCCGGCGTCCTCGGGATCGAGCTGGACGAGGACGGCTTTGTCCGGGCAGTCGAGCGGAGGGCCGGGCTCATCGTCAGCACCCGGCCGGCGATCTACGCCGCTGGCTGTGCCAGCGGACCCAAAGACATCCCCGATAGCGTGGCCGAGGCCGGTGCGGCCGCCTCCCTGGCCCTCGCCCATCTCTCTCACCGCTCGTTCCATGAGGAGCCGTACGTTGAGCCGCTTGCGGGGATCGAGACGCCGCACGTCGGCGTCTTCGTCTGCCACTGCGGCTCCAACATCGCCGGAGTCGTGGACGTCCCCCGGGTCGTGGAGCACTCCAAAAACCTTCCTGACGTGGTGTGGGCCCAGAGCCAGATGTACTCCTGCGCGGGCAACACCCAGAAGGAGATCGAGGAGGCGATCCGCTCCAAGGGGATCAACCGGATGGTGGTCGCCGCGTGTTCCCCCAAGACTCACGAGACGATCTTCCGGAAGGTCCTGATCCGAGCTGGCCTGAACCCATTCCTCCTGGAGATGGTGAACGTCCGAAACCAGGACTCCTGGGTTCACAAACAGGAGCGAGAGGCGGCCACCCTCAAGGCCATAGACATGGTTGCCATGGGAGTGGAGAAGGCGCGACGCCTGGAGCCGCTCGTGATGACCCGAAGCCCGGTGATCCAGCGGGTGCTCGTGGTCGGCGGCGGAATCGCCGGGATGACTGCTGCCACGGCGCTGGCCCGCCAGGGGTACGACACTCACCTGGTGGAGAAGGAGGAAAAGCTGGGTGGCCTTCTCCGCTTCCTTGACGAGCTGGCTCCCTCAGGGATCAGCGCGGAGGAGCTCTTGGCACGGCAGGAACAGGAGCTCTTTGACGCAGGGGTCCATCTCCACGTGGGGACCGAGGTCGAGCAGGCCGGCGGGTTTGTCGGGAACTTCTCTGCCCGCCTGCTTGATGGCACCGAGCTTCAGGTGGGAGCGATCGTGCTCGCCACTGGCACCCACCCCTATGCCCCGAGTGAGTTCCTCTACAACTTGGACTCCCGGGTGATCACCAACCTGGAGCTGGAGGGGCTCCTCCCTGACCTGGAAGCACGTCGGGTTACCTTCGTGGGGTGCGTGGGGTCGCGCGAGAACGGCACGGGGTGCTCCCGTTACTGCTGTGCCTCCATGATCGGCCAGGCCCTCAAGCTGAGGCGACAGGGCAAGCAGGTCCGAGTCCTCTTCAAAGACGTCCGCACCTTCAGCCGCCACGCTGAGGAGCTCTACGAGGAGGCCATGCGGGCCGGCGTCCAGTTCTTCCGCTACGCCTCCGACCAGCCTCCCGAGGAGGCGATTGCCTTTGACGGCACGGCGGTGATCCTCCGCGACACCCTGCTTGGGCAACCTGTCAGGATTCCGACCGACCTCCTGGTCCTGGTCCTGGGTCTCCGCCCGCAGGCGGAAGGCCTCTTCCAACAGCTCAAGCTCGCGAAGAGCGAGGATGGGTTCCTCCTCGAGCTTCACCCCAAGCTCGGCCCGGCTGAGACCGCCTCTCAAGGGATTTACCTGGCGGGGGCATGCCAGGCCCCCAAGGATGTCCGGGAGAGCGTGGCCCAGGCCTTGGCGGCTGCGGCAAAAGCTGGCGCGCTCCTGGCCAAAGGCGTCATCGAGAAGGAGCCCCTCACGGCCGCGGTCGATTCCGACGTGTGCAATGGCTGCATGCTCTGCGTGCCGGCCTGCCCCTTCGGGGCTATCGAGCAGCTCGGCAAGGTGAAGCAGGGGAGGGTCAAGATCATCGAGGCGGCGTGCATGGGGTGTGGCAACTGCGCCGCCACGTGCAACCACGACGCCATCGCCATGCCCTACTTCACGAAGGAGCAGATCCTGGCCCAGATCGAGGCGGCGCTGGCGGAGCGGCCCGAGGAGAAGGTGCTGGTTTTCACCTGCAACTGGTGTTCTTACGCGGGCGCCGACCAGGCGGGGATCGAGAAGATTCAGTACCCCTCGTCGGCGCGGATCATCCGCACCATGTGCTCAGCCCGCGTGGAAGGCGACTTCATCGATCGGGCGTTCGAGCTCGGCGCGGGGGCAGTGCTCGTGACGGGCTGCCGGCTCACGGACAAGGGCTCGGACTGCCACTACAACTACGCCAACCAGTCCACGGTCAAACGGTTCGGGCTCTGGCAGAAGAAATGGACCAAGCGGGGGGTCTCGCCGGAGCGATTCCAGCTCAAGTGGATTTCGGCGTCCGAGGGGAAGGAGTTTGCGGCCAAGATGCGCGAGATGCGTGAAGTGGTCCAGGACTATCTCCTTTCCAGGGCGACGGTGGAACCCGATGAGTAACTCTTCAGGCGTTCGCGTGCTCGACGACGCCCTCTGGGATGAGGTCGTCGAAGCTACCCGCGGCGCGACGGCCCCGTGCTTCCAGTGCGGGGTCTGCACCGCGGTCTGCCCGTGGGGGTTGGTGCAGGAGGAGCCGGTGAGCATCCGGCGACTGATCCGGATGGCCCAGCTCGGCGTCGAAGGCTGGGGAGAGGCGATCTGGCTCTGCACGACCTGCGGGGCCTGCGAAGCTCTCTGTCCCCGAGGGGTTGCCGTGAGCGAGGTGCTCTTGGCCCTGCGCCGGGTCGCCTGGGAACGGCGGCAGGTGCCGAAAGGGCTTCCCAGCTTGCTCTGGGCGATCCACTGGGACGGAAACCCCTGGGACCAGCCCCCCTCCTCTCGGGCCGCGTGGGCCAAGGGCCTGGACATACCCATCTTCACGGGCGATCAGGAACTCCTCCTCTACGTCGGATGCACGGCCGCCTACGACCGTCGGTGTCAAAAGGTGGCGCGGGCCCTGGCGAGGCTCCTCCGCGCCGCAAGGGTGAGCTTCGGCATTCTCCCCGACGAGCCATGTTGCGGCGAAGCGGTGCGGATGGTGGGGCAGGAGGTCTACCTGGCCGAGCTGGTCGAGGCCGCCACGACGCGCTTCAGGGAAGCAGGCGTTCGGCGCCTCGTCGCGCTCTCCCCCCACTGCTTTGACATGTTCCGGACCCGCTACCCCGTCAGCGCCGAGCTGGAGGTCCTGCACTACACGGAGCTCCTTGCTCACCTCGTGGACGAGGGGCGTCTTCGGTTCGCGAGGGAGATCAACGCCAACATCAGCTACCACGACCCGTGTTACCTCGGCCGCCGGCATGGGCTCTACGATCCGCCCCGCAAGCTCCTCTCAGCCATCCCCGGGCTGAGGATGGTGGAGATGACCTCGAGCCGTGAGTATGCGCTCTGCTGCGGCGGAGGCGGTGGGCGCATGTGGCGTGAGACGGAGGCAGGGGAGCGCTTCGGCGACTTCAGAGTCCGCCAGGCTCAGGAGACGGGGGCCGCGCTTTTGCTCACCGCCTGCCCCTTCTGTGTCCTTTGCCTGGAGGACAGCGCCAAAGTGCTGGGGGCCGACCAGCTCAAGGTCCTCGACCTCGCCGAGCTCGCTTGCCAGGCTCTGGACGGGACTCCGGTGACTTCTCAGCTTTCTCCTCTCCCCCTGGGGAAGAGAGGCAAGGGTGAGGGGGCGAGGGCCGCTGCAAGGGGTGCCCGATGATTCCGCCAGCCTACGGTTCCGAAGTCGCTTCGGGCCTCTGGGTCTATCTGGAGCAGGAGGGAGGTCGGCTTGAGGGTGTGGCCCTCGAGCTGCTCGGCAAGGGCCGGGAGCTGGCGGCCCGAGTTCGGACATCCCTCACCGGGCTCCTCATGGGTCACCAGGTCCATGATGCGGCGCGGGCAGCTATCGCCCACGGGGCGAGCCATGTCCTGGTAGCTGACGACGCGCTTCTGGCGGCGTACACCACCGATGCATACACGGATGTGGCCGCTCAGATCATTCTCCAACGGAAACCTGAAACGCTTCTCCTCGGCGCCACACCCAACGGGCGGGATCTGGCCGGGCGGCTCGCCGTCCGCCTCAGGACCGGCCTCACCGCCGATTGCACCGGGCTTGGCCTGGAAGAGGGGACGGGGCTACTGCTGGGAGACGTGACCGGGTTCGGCGGCGGGGTCATGGCTTCGATCAAGTGCGCCCACCACCGACCCCAGATGGCGACGGTCAGGCCGGGGATCTTCCCGCTTCCGTCTCCCGATCCGATGCGGACAGGGGCGATAGAAAGAGTGCCCGTAGCACTGGCGCAGGAGAAGATCAGGACCGAGATCCTCGAGCGGGTCCGGCACGAAGGGGTGGATATCACCCGGGCCAAGGTGATCGTGGCAGGTGGCCGAGGGGTAAAGGGCGATTTCGCGTCGATGGAAGAGCTGGCCCGTCTCTTGGGCGGCGAGGTGGGGGCCTCGCGTGTGGCGTGCGATCTCGGGTGGATCGGCCGTGATCGCCAGATCGGTCAGACTGGATTCGTCACCCGGCCGAAGCTGGCCATCGTGTGCGGCATCAGCGGGGCCACGCAATTTACCGTGGGGGTCAAGGACGCCGAGTACGTCGTCGCCATCAACTCCGATCCCGAGGCGGCCATCTTCGAAGAGGCCGATCTGTGTGTTGCCGATGACCTCTTCCCGGTGCTTGAGGCCCTGGTCGCTGAGCTTCGGAGGGAGCGCAGAGCGTGAGGCCGCTGGACATCGTTGTCTGCGTGAAGATGGTGCCCAAACCCGAGGAGGTCTCGGTGAACCCCGACACCCGGACTATCGACCGGGCCAAGGCGCGGTCGGAGCTGAACCCTCCCGACATGAACGCCATCGAGACGGCGCTCACGTTGCGAGAGCGCTACGGCGGGACGGTTTCGCTCCTTTCCATGGGGCCGCCCTTCGCTGCTCCCTATCTCCAGGTAGGACTGGCCATGGGTGCCGACAGCGCCTACCTCCTCTCCGACCGCGCCTTCGGTGGAGCCGACACCCTTGCCACCTCTTATGCGCTCGCCAAGGGGGTCGAGAGGATCGCCTCCTGGGATCTGGTCCTCTGCGGGGAAGAGTCAAGCGATGGGGCGACCGGTCAGGTTCCCCAGGGGATCGCCGAATGGCTGGGCGCGGCTCAGATCACGTTCGCGAGTTCGCTCGCCCTGCGCGCCGATGGCCGCTTGGTTGCTGAGAGGGAGATCCGCGGGGGGCACGAGGTCGTCGCCGTTCCCCTCCCTGCGGTGGCCTCGGTGAAGCTCGGGATCAACGAGCCCCGCTTCATGGACATGGGCCGGCGTCGGGCTGGCGAGACGGTCACGATCTGGAGCGCTCAGGATCTCGGGCTTGACGAAGACTGGCTGGGCTTTCGGGGGTCACCCACAGTGGTCGCCGACGTCTGGGAAGCGAGGAGCAGCGAGCGGCGGCGGGAGTTCATCCAGGGGACGCACGAGGAGAGGGCGCGGACGATCTTGGAGCGCGTGCGGCCCCTGTTGACGACCTGACGCTCTCCGTTGATATCATGCCTCACGCGCTCACCTTGAGCGTCTGATCCGGGCCGGTCTCCACTTTCGGGAGCGGCCTGCTGACGTGGCTCGCTACGACATCACCGAGCTTCTGTACTGAGACGGGTGCGGGCCGCGCCTGTCGGCGCTGAGGGTGCAGGGGGAAAACGGCGCGGCCCGGGGTGAGGTGCGCCACGGGAATCACCATCGGAATTGACGTCGGCGCGGTGAGCGTCAAGCTGGCCGCCGTGGGGGCCGAGCAAGATGCGCCAGGCTTCCTCGAAGCGCCGGGCGAGGAGTTTTTCTATCTTCGCTCGCACCCGCGCGGCTGTCCTATTCTGCTCTCCCGCTACCGCCGCCTTCGGGGTGACCCGGCCGGCACGGCGAAGGCCCTGATCAAAACCCTTGTCCGCTCGCTGGCGCCGGAGGCGGTCACGGAGATCCGGGTTACGGGCTCCGGCGCTTCCCTCGTGGCGGATCGCCTGGGGGCCCGGGTCGTAAACGAGTTCACGGCCATCGCTCAGGCCGCCGTCGTCCTCTCTCCCGGAGTCCGGAGCGTCTTCGAGATGGGTGGGGAGGCCGCGAAGTTCATCCGCCTCGGCGAGAGAGGCGAGATCCTTGACTACGAGACCAATGGCGACTGCGCCGCGGGCACCGGCTCGTTTATCGACCAGCAGGCTGCCCGTCTCCGATGCCGGGTGGAGGAGGTCGGCCCCATCGCGCTCGGGGCTCGGTCCGCAGCGCGGATCGCCGGTCGCTGCTCGGTCTTCGCCAAATCGGACATGATCCACGCCCAGCAGAAGGGATACGGTCCGCCGGAGATCCTGCGGGGCCTCGCGGACGCCGTGGCCCGAAACTTCAAGGGGAGCATCACCAAGGGCAAGCTGGTGGTCCCGCCCGTGGCCTTCATCGGCGGGCTTGCCGCCAATCGCGCTGTGGTCGAGGCACTTCAGGGCTGCTTTCGCCTGGGAGACGGTCTCTTCGTCCCCGAGGCCTACGCCTGGTTCGGTGCTGTCGGCGCCGCCCTCCCGGCTCCGCGGAGTTCCAGCTTCAAATCTGAGCTCTCGTACCTCGGCTCTCAAACCTCCCCGAATCCCCAATTCCCCACTCATCCTCGCCTCTCCCTGGAGCACGTGACACTTCTGAGGGATCGGATCAAACCATACCGCTTCCCCGAAGCCTGTTCCTCGATCGACGTCTTCCTCGGGATCGACGTGGGCTCGGTCAGCACCAATTTTGCGCTTCTGGACGAGACCCATGAGCTGGTGGAGGCTATCTACGTCCGCACCGAGGGCCGGCCCATCGAGGTGGTCGGAGCCGGCCTCAGGGCGATTCGGGAGGAGTTCGGGGATAGGATCCGGGTGCGCGGAGTGGGGACGACCGGCTCCGGCCGTGAGCTGATCGGAGAGCTGGTCGGAGCTGACGCGGTAAAGGACGAGATCACGGCCCACAAGACCGGCGCCATGCACGTGAGCCGCCTGTTCAATCTGGCGGCACCGGACACCATCTTCGAGATCGGAGGACAGGACTCGAAGTTCGTCCAGATCGACGGGGGAGTGGTCGTCGATTTTACGATGAACGAGGCGTGTGCGGCCGGGACCGGCTCCTTCCTCGAGGAGCAAGCCGAGCGGTTGGGGGTTGCGATCGTGGGCGAGTTCTCCCACCTGGCCCTCTCCTCGCCCGCCCCCGTCCGTCTGGGGGAGCGCTGCACCGTCTTTATGGAGCGGGAAGTCAACACCCGTCTCAATCGTGGGGCGGGGGTCAGGGACCTGGTCGCCGGGCTTGCGTACTCCATCGCCCTGAACTATCTGAACCGGGTGGTGAGGGGGAGGAAGGTCGGGCGAGTGATCTACTTCCAGGGGGGTACCGCGTACAACGACGCGGTGGCCGCCGCCTTTGCGGGCCTCCTCGGGCGCCCTGTCATCGTCCCCCCTCACAACGGCGTCATCGGAGCCGTCGGCGCGGCCCTCCTGGCCAAGGAGTCGGTGGAGAGACCGGGTCGGGCCCCGCGATTCCGCGGCTTCGACGTCAAGCGCGTGTCCTACAGGCTCCGGGAGTTCGTGTGCAAGGCGTGCCCCAATCTCTGCGACATGCAGGAGTTCACTGTTGAGGGAGTGAAAACCTACTGGGGCGATAAGTGCTCCTGGAAGTTCAGGCGACGGGCCAAGACCGAGCGGGAGCCCCTGATCGCCGACCTCGTCGAGCTCCGGGACCGGCTCTGCTGGGGGCCGGGCGAGCCGAGGGGCGATGGCCCTCGGATCGGGGCGCCCCGAGCCATGAGCTTCTACGATGATTTCCCCTTCTGGCGGACGCTGCTGGAGGCCCTGGGAGCTCGCGTTGTCCCCTCCGACCCCACCAACCGCGCCGTCGCACAGGACGGTATCGACCTCGCGGTGGCCGAGCCGTGCTACCCGGCCGAGGTCGCCCACGGCCACCTGATGGACCTGGTGAAAAAGGGGGTCGACGCCATCTTCCTCCCCAACGTCCTCAATGTCGAGGCTCCGACCTGGACCAGCGCCTCCCACCTCTGCCCGTGGAATCAGACGCTCCCGTTCGTCCTCCGGGCGGTCTCCTGCCTCGAGCCCTGGCGGCACAAGCTCCTCACCCCTACTGTTCGCTTTCGGGATGGGGAGCGGTCGGTGAAGCAAGCTCTGAGCGGGCTCTTCCGCTTTCTCGGCGCCTCCCGGCGTCAGGCAGCGCGGGCTCTCGAGCTGGCCTACGAGGTGCGCCGGGCCTTCATCCAGGCTCGATTGATGGCGGGTCGCCGGGCTCTCGAGCTCCTGGATGCCCATGAAGAACGGGGGATCATCCTGACGGGCCGCGCCTACACCCTCTACGACCTGGCCTTGAACCTTGACGTGCCGGGCAAGCTCAGGGACCACTACGGGGTCAACGTCATTCCCCTGGATTTTCTTCCTCTGGACGAAGAGCGGATCGCGGACATCAACGACAACATGTACTGGAACTCGGGGCGCCGGATCCTGGCCGCGGCCCGGATCGCCGGCCGGCACCCCCGGCTCGACCTCATCCACCTGACGCACTTCAAGTGCGGCCCCGACTCGTACATCAAGCACTTCATCGGAGCGGCGTTGGGCAAGCCGTTCCTCACCCTATCCTTCGACGGCCATGGCAACGACGCGGGAATCATGACCCGCTGCGAAGCCTACCTGGAATCAAAGGGGATCCTCGGAGGATGGAAGCCAACCTGAGCGGGAAAAGGCTCTGGATCTGTCCGATGAGTTATCCGGGCGCCACGACCTTCGCGGCCGCATGGCGCTCCGTGGGCGTGGATGCGGAGGTAGTCCCACCCTCCGACGACCAGACTTTGGCCCTGGCCGCCCCCTACCTGTCGGGCGACGAGTGCCTCCCCCAGAAGGTCACCCTCGGGGATCTGCTGAAGATTGCGCGGCGGCCCGACTTCGATCCTGACCGGACCGCGTTTTTCTTTGCCACGACCGGTGGCCCGTGCCGTTTCGGCCAGTACATCTCCCTCTTCCGGAAGGTCTTCCGGGAAGCCGGTCACGGAGAGGTCACCTTCATCGCCCCCACCTCCGACGACAGCTACCAGGGGGTCGGGCGCGAGGTTTCAGCACTCCCGCGACTGGCCTGGCAGGCGGTGGTGTCTGCGGACATCCTCCAGAAACTGCTCCTGAGCGTTCGGCCCTATGAGGTCAACGGAGGAGAGACGGACCGGGTCTTCGAAGAGTCCCTGGGCCGGCTCTGTAAGCTCATCGAGCGCCCCACCTCCTCGCCACTGCGGCGCCGGAGCGAGCTCGTCGCCTCCCTCACTGACATCCGGGAGCGTTTTCGGCGGGTCCCGGTCAGACCGGAGGCGCGCCCGTTGATCGGCGTCGTGGGAGAGATCTTTTGCCGCCTCAACGGCTTTTCGAACCAAGAGGTGATCCGCCGGCTGGAAGGCCTCGGGGGAGAAGCGTGGCTTTCCGATGTCAGCGAGTGGGTCTGGTACTGCAACCACTCTGAGGCGCAGCGGCTCGCCCTTCGTGGTAAGCGGCTGTCCTTCGCCATGCTGGGCGTGATCCTGAGGGACCACGTCCAGCGGGCTGACGAACACGCCCTCTACGCCCCGTTCAGAGATGAGTTCCGGGGCCGGGAGGAGCCGGAGCGGGTTACCGAGCTTCTGGATCGAGCCCGTCCCTACCTGCCGTCCGAAGGAGCCATGGGCGAGATGGTCCTCTCTTTGGGGAAAGCGATTTACCTCTACGAGAAAGGGGTCGACGGGGTCATCGACGTGAGCCCCTTCACCTGCATGAACGGCATCGTATCCCAAGCCCTCTACCCGAAGGTCTCCCGCGATCACAGGGGGTTCTCGGTCAAGAACTTCTTCTTCGATGGCAGCCCGGCGACCCTTGATCGCGATCTCGAGATCTTCCTGGAGCTGGCGTGGAGCTATCGGGCCAGGCGGCGCTTGGCGTCGCCCTTGCGCTTGCTGCCTCGGGTTACACTAGATTGAGGAGGTGAGCGGAGGAACGCCTGGGCGCCCGGGAGGGTAGGGGGCAGGGCGATCCCCGGGCAGGAGCATGGGTCGGTTGAGCAGCAAGCGGCGGTGGGCCATCAGCCTCGGCATTCTGGGGGTTCTCGTGGCCTTTGGTATCTATGAAATCGTCACGGAAGCCCCCATCTATCGCTTCTTCTACGGTCTGGCCACCGATCGTGCCTTTGTGCAAGAAACGCTCGGGGCCTCGCGGTGGGACGCCCCGCTGATTTTCGTTTCCATCCAGGCCTTGCAGGTGATCCTCTCTCCCATTCCCGGTGAGGCCACCGGGATCCTGGGCGGCTACCTCTTCGGGCTCTCGCTCGGCTTCATCTACTCCACGATCGGGGTTACGGTTGGGACCACGCTGGCGTTCCTGATCGGGCGCGAGCTCGGCGTCCCGGTCCTCCGCCGCTACGTCAGCTCGCGGCTCTGGGAGCGGATGGGGTTCATCGTGGAGACGGAGGGGGCGATCCTGGTCTTCGTCATCTACCTGATTCCGGGGTTCCCCAAGGACATCCTCTCTTATCTCTTCGGGATCAGCCCCATCCCCGCCTGGGTCTTCGTCGCCGCCTCTGCCCTCGGCCGGATGCCAGGCACCTGGGTCCTTTCTGCCCAGGGCTCCAGGACGGCTACGGGGGAGTACACCGAGGTCGCCTTGATCGGGGCCCTCGTGCTGGCTGCCGTGGTCCCTCTCTTCTACTATCACCGTCGCATCCTGAGCTGGCTGCGGGGGCGGGCTTCCGAGACTGGAAAAAGAGCTTGACAGTTCTCCGGGAAATCTCGTAGGCTCAGCGGTACTTTGCCGCAGGAATCGGCGACAGACATGGGCGTGAGAGAGAGCAAGGGCTGGCGGTCTTACTTTTACTACTTTACCCATGTCTGCCCGCCGGCTCTGAAACCGTAGGGACCACGAGGAGCCACGGGCGGACGGAACGACGGCCCGTGGCGGGAGCGAGACAGAGGCGGCCGCGGGCCTGAGGGTCCGCGGCCGTTTTTTTGTTGCGCGGGAGGCTTTGGATTGGCAATGCCTGTGACGCTGGTGCGGGAGGAGCGCGGGTCGCCGTCCGGGACGGAGGCAACGTATCCGACCCAGGAATTGAAGAAACACGCAAGAGCAGAAGAGGAGCGAGACATGATCATTGTGCTGAAGCCAGCCACGACCGAGGAAGACATCGAGAACGTTGCCCGACGCATCCGGGGGTTCGGCTATCAGCCTCACGTGAGTCGAGGAGAGGCGAGGACGATCATCGGCGCCGTCGGTGACGACCGGGGGAAGGAACGGCTCCAGGCTCTGGAGGCGCTCGAGTGCGTGGAATCCATCATGCGGATCCTCCAGCCGTTCAAGCTGGCGAGCCGCGAGGTCCGGGCAGAGCCGACCCGCGTGACCGTGAATGGCGTGGACATCGGCGGCGGGCGCCTGGTGGTCATGGCGGGGCCTTGCTCGGTGGAATCGCGAGAGCAACTGACGGAAATAGCCCGGCAGGCCAAGGCGGCAGGGGCAGCGATCCTGCGAGGTGGCGCCTACAAACCGCGCACGTCACCTTACGCCTTTCAGGGGCTGGAGGAGGAAGGGCTGAGACTCCTGGCAGAGGCGCGCAAGGCCACGGGCCTGCCGGTGGTGACGGAGGTGGTTGAGCCCGACAAGGTGGACGTGGTGGCCGAGCACGCCGACATCGTGCAGATCGGCGCCCGCAACGTGCAAAACTTTTCGCTCCTCAAGCGGGTGGCCGAGTGTGGCAAACCGGTGCTTCTCAAGCGGGGCATGGCCACGACGATCCAGGAGTGGCTCTTGTCGGCCGAGTACATCCTGAGCGGGGGGAATCCGAACGTGATTCTTTGCGAGCGGGGGATCAGGACATTCGAGACCGCCGTGCGTTTCACGCTGGATCTAAACGCGATCCCCGTGGTGAAGAAACTCAGCCACCTGCCGGTGATCGTGGATCCGTCGCATGGCACCGGACACTGGGAGTACGTGGGCGCCATGGCGCGGGCCGGGCTCGCTGCGGGGGCCGACGGGCTCATCATCGAGGTGCACAACAAGCCCGAGGAGGCGCTCTCCGATGGTCCCCAGTCGCTAAAGCCGGAGCGCTTTGCCCAGCTGATGGAGGAACTGCGCCTGCTGGCCCGGGCCCTCGGTCGCGACCTCTAGGCACTCGGAGGGGGGCTCCGCCCCCCTTCCGAACCTCCCCCCGTCGATTGCGCGGGCAAAGCCCGCGCTCGAACGAGGCCCGGACATGGCCCGCTACGCCTCGTTCGTGCCATAATGGGGCGATGATCCGGTTAAGCCTGCCCGAGTTCGGAGCGCGCGGGCGGCGGGCCGTTGGGATAGCCTGCTCGCTGTTTCTCCATCTGGCGCTGGTGGGGCTCGGACTCTGGGTGGGCCCGTGGCTCACGACGCCCCTCGTGTGGACCGCTGGGGAGCCGCTCATGGTCGAGCTTTCGGGGAAGATACTGGAGGGGCGAGCCCCACCCGGAAACCCGGCGCTCCCGCCCGGCCTTCGGATCGCCGCCAGGCCCTCGACGGGGGCTAAGTCGGCACCTGCCAGGCCCGCTCCACCGCCCGCCGCCTCGAAGCCGGTCGCTGAAATTCCGTCACCCCAGAGAGTCCTGCCTCCGTCATCCCCGCCACCTCCTAAAGCGCCACGGCTGCCATCGGTAGTGAAGGCCGCACCACCGCCCGAGCCTGGGAGCGCGGCCGAAGCGCCTCGCCCGGCTCCGCCCTTGCCGAAAGCGCCTGAGCCACCCCGGGCTGGGAAGGCGCCGCCTCTTGCGGAGGCGAAGAGCCAGGCGGCGCTGTCAAGCCCGGAGCTGCCCCTGCCGCCTTCGAAGGCGCTCGGGCTGCCGCAGGCAGTGAAGGCCGTAACGCCTCCTGAGCCTAGGGCCGGGGTGCCTCTGCCGGTCCCATCGATGCCGACTGTGCCAGAGCCGCCGCGGGTGGCTAAGGCCGAGCCTCCTCCACCGGAAGTCCAAGCTTTGCCGGAGCGGCCGAGGGTGTTCCCCAAGCCTGACTCCACACCGGCGCCCAGCCGGGTCCCGCCTGAACGTGGAGAACCGGTCATCGCCCTCTCCCCTCCGGAGAGTGACATTCCGCCGAGCCTCCCGTCTACGCCGGGCGGAGGCAGGGGGATCTTTCGGCAGGGCCGTCGCGGCATCGCAGGGAAGGCGATCCCACTGAACACTCGGGACACTCGCTACACAGACTATTTCGAAAAAGTTCGCCGGGAGATCAAGGCCAACTGGATCTACCCACGGGAGGCCGGGGAGCGAGGGATCGGGGGTAAGCTCGTCATCGAGTTTGTCATCGCCAAGAGCGGTGAGCTGGACTTGATCGATCTCCAACGCTCTTCCGGCGTCAGCGTCCTGGATCTCTACGCTCTGAACGCCGTGAAGCTTGCCCAGCCTTTCCCGCCGATCCCCGATTCGGTGGCCAAGGGGATGCTTCCTATTCTCGGGATATTCACCTACCAGATCGTGAGTGCCGACCTCCTGAACCAGTACATCCGGTAGGGCCATCCAACTGAATCACGCGCCACTCTGGGCCTCGGAGGCTCGGCGGGATCATCCGATTTGCGTGAAACGGTGAGGGTTTCCACTTGACAGTCTCCGAGACCGGTTGTTACGATGAATCTTGCTCTACAAGGGAATAGGCTCGTAGCTCAGTGGGAGAGCGCCTGTCTGACGCACAGGAGGTCGGCGGTTCGAAACCGCCCGAGCCTACCAGTGTTACATCTTATCGAGCGGGGGTTGCCCATCGACGAACACCGTCGCGTGAGCTGATGGGGGAAAAAGCATCACGGGGGCCAGCCTTGCGGTGCTTTTTTTGTGTCGCCGAGCGTGAACATGGCTGATTCAGAGGAAGAGCGACATCTGAAATTTGCCGGGGTGTCTGACTGCGCCCCGGAGCCTCTCCCGACCTTGCGTCACTCCTCTGCCCACGTGATGGCGCAAGCGGTCAAGCAGCTCTTCCCAGAGGTGAAGCTGGCCATCGGGCCCGCCATCGAGGACGGCTTCTACTACGACTTCGCTAAGCCCGAGCCGTTCTCGTCGGAGGATCTCGAGCGGATCGAGTCGAGGATCAGAGAGATCATCCAGGCGGGCTTGCCGTTTGTGCGTGAGGAGATGCCCCGGGAGCAGGCCATCCGGTTCTTCGAGGAGTGCGAGGAGCCGTTCAAGGTGGAGATCCTGCGCGAGATCGACGCGCCCGCGGTGTCCCTCTACCGCCAGGGCGACTTCGTGGACCTCTGCCGGGGTCCCCACGTTCCTTCCACCGACCACATCAAGGCCGTCAAGCTCCTTTCTTCCTCGGGCGCCTACTGGCGGGGGGACGAGCGCAATCCCATGCTCCAGCGCATCTACGGGACCGCTTGGCACGCACAGGAGGAGCTGGAGCACTATCTCTGGCGGCTGGCCGAGGCCAAGAAGCGGGACCACCGGAAGCTGGGGCGCGAGCTTGACCTCTTTGTCTTCCACGACGTGGCTCCAGGGGCCGCGTTCTGGCTGCCCAAGGGGATGCTGGTCTATCGGGAGCTGGAGCGGTTCGTCCGCGAGGTGCTTGACGCCAGGGGTTACCTGGAGATCTCCACGCCCATTTTGGTGAGCAAACGCCTGTGGGAGAAGTCCGGCCACTGGGACCACTACCGCGAGAACATGTTCCTGGTGGAGGCAGAGGAGCAGCTCTTCAGCCTCAAGCCGATGAACTGTCCCGAGTCCACCTACGTCTACTGCCACCACCTGCGCTCCTACCGTGACCTGCCGCTGCGCTTCTCGGAGCTGGGGCGGCTCCACCGCTTTGAGCGGTCGGGCACGCTTGCGGGCATGTTCCGGGTGCGGCAGTTCACCCAGGACGACGCGCACGTCTACTGCCGCCCCGACCAGCTCCAGGGGGAGATCCTCGACATCATCGAGATCGTCCAGCTGCTCTTCGGCACCTTCGGCTTTGAGGCGCGCTTCAATCTCTCCACAAAGCCGGACAAAGCCATGGGGGATCCGGCCCTGTGGGAGCAGGGGGAGACCGCCCTCAGGGAGGCGCTCGAGAAGCGGGACCTACGCTATGAGGTGCGCGCGGGAGAGGGCGCCTTCTACGGTCCCAAGATCGATGTGGTGTTCTCCGATGTGCTGGGCCGGGATTGGCAGCTGGCGACCATCCAGGTGGATTTCGTGATGCTCCCCGAGCGCTTCCAGCTCGAGTACATCGACTCCGACGGGCAAGCCAAGCGGCCGGTGGCGATCCACCGGGCCATCTACGGCTCCTTCGAACGCTTCGTGGGGATTCTGACCGAGCATTTTGCCGGGGCGTTCCCCACCTGGCTGAGCCCGGTGCAGGCCCGGGTGCTCCCCGTCAGCGAGAAGAGCGCCGCCTATGCCAGCTCGGTCTTCCAGCGCCTCCGAGAGGCGGGCCTCCGCGCCGAGTTGGACGACCGGAACGAGAAGCTCGGCTACCGGATCCGTGACGCCCAACTGCAGAAGGTCCCCTACATGCTGGTGGTCGGGGAGCGTGAGCGCCTCGACGGCACCGTGGCCGTTCGCCGGCGCACTGGGGAGGACCTAGGGCAGCTGGCGCTTTCCCGCGTCGTCACGGACCTCGTCGACGAGGTCGCCCGCCGGTCTCTGACCCTAACCGTAGGCGCCTCCCGGTGAGCCAGGGCGCGCCGCCTCACCGGCTCCAGCAAGGACAGTTCCCGCAGGCCGTCGCTGGCCTCGGGGCGTGAGGAGCACCGCGATCCAGCCCAGGTCCCAGTCCAGAACCCAGTCCAGAACCATACGGGTCAACCAAGAGATCTACGTCCGCGAGGTCCGCGTCGTCAGTCCGGAGGGTGAGCAGCTGGGCATCTTGCCCATCGCTCAGGCCCTGGATCTGGCGACGCAGCGCGGCCTGGATCTGGTGGAGGTCGCTCCTACAGCCGCCCCACCGGTTTGCCGCATCATGGACTTCGGGAAGTACAAGTACGAGCAAGCGCGGCGGAAAAAGGAGGCGAGGAAGAAGGCGACCATCATCCAGGTGAAAGAGGTCAAGATGGGCCCCAAGACGGAGACCCACGACTTCGAGTTTAAAGCCAAGCACGTGCGTCGCTTCCTGGCGGAGGGCAATAAGGCCAAGGTCACGGTACGGTTCAGGGGGCGGGAGATGGCGCACACCCATCTCGGCTCGAAACTCCTCCAGAAGATGGCTGAGACCGTGTCCGACCTGGCCGTCATCGAGCATCATCCCAGGCTAGAGGGACGGATGCTCACCATGATCCTCTCCCCCAAACATCACTGAGCGCCGCGGAGGCAGGAACAGGGAGAAGTCAGATGCCGAAGATCAAGACCAAGCGGAGCGCGGCCAAGCGCTTCAAGGTCACCGCCACCGGGAAGCTGGTGCGCCGGAAGGGCTGGAAAAGCCACCTGCTGGAGTGGAAACCTGCCAAGCGCAAGCGTCAGCTCAGGCAGGCGGCTCCCGTGTCCCACGCTGACGAGAAGCGGATTCGTCGCATCGTGCCGTACCTCTGAGGAGAGAGTCTCATGCCACGCGTCAAGGGCGGGGTCAAGACCCGTCGTCGTCACAAGAAGGTGCTGAAGCAGGCCAAAGGATACTACGGAGGGCGGAGTCGCCTCTACCGTTCGGCCCGGGAGACCGTGCTCCGTGCCGGCGTTTTCGCCTACCGGGACCGACGCGCCAAGAAGCGCCGGTTCCGCTCCCTCTGGATCATCCGGATCAACGCCGCGGCTCGCGCCCTGGGCCTTTCCTATTCAGCGTTCATGGCCGGGCTCAAGAAGGCCGGGATCACCCTGGACCGCAAGATCCTGGCTGAGCTGGCCGTGAAGGACCAAGCAGCCTTCGCCAAGCTGGCTGCCACCGCCAAAACTCGGGGTGAGCGGTAAGCCTGTCGAAGAGATCCTCGACGGGGCTCGTGCGGAACTGGCGCAAGCCGGGTCCGCCATCGAGGTCGAGCGCGTCCGGGTCAAGTACCTCGGGCGCCAGGGGATCCTGACCCGCCTCCTCCGCTCCATTCCCTCGCTGCCCGCGGCCAAGCGCCCAGTGCTGGGGGGGGAGGCCAACCAAGCCAAGGGCGAGATCGAGGCGCTCCTGGCGGGGCGCCTCGCCGAGGTGAAGGCAGCCGAGCGTCAACGTGGGCTGGCTGCTCAGCGCCTGGACCTCACGCTGCCCGGCCGCCGCCCGCCGGTCGGCACCGTGCACCCCTTGAGCCAGGTCCTCGACGAGATCATCGACATCTTCCTGGGGCTCGGCTTTGCCGTCGCCGAGGGGCCGGAGGTCGAGTCGGACTTCTACAACTTCGAGGCGCTCAATATCCCGAAGGACCACCCGGCCCGGGACATGCAGGACACCTTCTACCTCTCCGATGAAGTCCTGCTCCGGACCCACACCTCCCCCGTCCAGATCCGCACGATGAAGGCGCAGCGCCCGCCGGTCAGGGTCATCTGCCCTGGCAAGGTCTACCGTCGCGATGCCGACATCACCCACTCTCCGATGTTCCACCAGGTGGAGGGGCTCGCGGTGGATCGGAATGTCTCCATGGGTGACCTCAAGGGGGTCTTGGAGCTGTTCGCGCGGGAAATGTTCGGCCCCCAGACCCGGATCCGCTTCCGCCCTAGCTACTTCCCCTTCACGGAGCCGTCAGCGGAGGTCGATGTCCTGTGCTTCCTCTGCACAGGCGCGGGCTGCCGGGTCTGCAAGCAGTCCGGGTGGCTGGAGATTCTGGGCTCGGGCATGGTCCATCCGCGGGTGCTCCAGAACGTCGGCTATGACCCGGAGGAGGTCACGGGCTTCGCCTTCGGCATGGGGGTGGAGCGGATCGCCATGCTCAAGTACGGCATCGACGACATTCGCCTCTTCTTCGAGAACGACCTCCGCTTCCTCGCCCAGTTCCAGGCGTAACCCGCCTCGTCAGCCTGGCAGCCGGATCTTCTCCACCGTCTGTCGCCGTCACCCATCTTTGATCTCCCTCCGTTCATCTCTTGCTTGCCCAACGAGAAATGCACGGAACTGTCTAACAGGAAGTTCCCTTGCGTTGTAGCGCGGAAGTCATTGAAACACCGGCAGAAAAGTAC
>JBHIAB010000041.1:0-19487 GCA_046758385.1 Methylomirabilia bacterium
GAGGATGGGCGACGACCGAGGACGCAGAGATGCGACGGTTATCGGCACGGCGCTACGAGAAGCTGAGGAGCTTCAGCAGATCGGCAGTGAGCTCAAAGAGCTGAGCGCACCCGGACATCCCCCCGATCAGCCCTCTCATCTGCTGTCTGAGGGTCGGACCAACCGTCTGCCCGATGAGCGCCGTGATGTTCCGCTGAGGGTCGTTGCAGATGCCGAGGTAAGGAAGCCGAGGCGTCATCGACCCCGCGCCCACGATGGTACTGCTGGCCAGATCCAGCCGATACCAGATCTGGAACGAGTGAACCTCGTCAAACATGGAGTGCGCGAGGAGGAGATGTCCCTGGCACCGCTCGATCCGCAGCACTTTAGTCCGGTTGAAGACGCCCGCCGCCCCGACCGCCGGGCTGTATATCCGGGCGGGCGCGGCAGTCCGGACGGCACGCTCCTTAAACAGCGCCTCAGACTCAGGACGGTAGGCGTAGCAGGAGGCCGGCAGATCCACCCACCCCGCCATGTCGAGACGCCAGACGCCTATTGCTCCCTCCCTCATCCGCGCGGTGACGACCTGCTCTGGAAGCCGGGTGATCTGGCGGGCGAGACGGGCCACCTCCACGGCGGCATCGACGAAGTACTCGACGCCGGGGCGGTTCCCGAGAGTTTCGGCCGCGTTTCGGGTGAACCCGCCGGTCATCGAGAGGCCAGCCAGCCCGGCCGCCGCCTCGGCGAGCGCCGGCTCGATGCGCTCCTGCGGCCCTACCAGGAGCCGCCCTCTGGCCTCACGAATCGCGTAGTCGGGAGAGGGCGTGGTGTCGGCCGCCAGCTCGATCGACACCCACGGGTCCGTGATACGCACAGTGGTCGCAAAGCTGTCCGAGCGCGGGGAGTCCATCCACCCGTAGACAATGCGCTCGTAGCGGTCGGTGTCGACGAGGCACGGGGAGCTTACCGGCATCCCGCGCCCTCAAGCCTTCGAGGCATACTTCTCGGGGGCCCTGTCAAAGGTCTCCTTGCAAGAGATCGCGCAGAAGTAGTAGGTCTGCCCCTTATAGGTCGACGACCCTGCCGCCTTTGCTGGGTCCACTTGCATCTTGCAGATCGGATCCGTTGCCATGATGTCGCCTCCGTTCCCCGTCCGACGACTGAAGGCCGGTGAAAAACGCTCGAGCCTGAGGCTATTGCTCACCACGTGATGTCGGCCGCCTCCATGGCCACATCAGTGCCAAAGCCCATCGCGATCCCCACATCTGCCTGATCGCCCGTCGCCTGACCGGGGATGCGGAGGACCGTCGCGCGCTCAGTCGCCAGGTTTCGCACTGCGCGCAGTCGCGATGGTCGTCGTAAACGCAAGCAGGTAACAGTCGGCGCAACAAAGTTGGAACGGCACTAGAACGCAGAGCTACCGAGCGATGATTTCGTACTCTTCGCGGTGATGCGTGGGGTCCGCCTGGACCGAAAGCTTCCGGCCCAGCCAGGCTTGGAGCAGCTCGATTCCCTCGCGCTCTTCCATCTCCAGATGCTGGGCCAGGTCGGGGTGGACGCGGATCAGGATCTCCTGGCCTCTGAGGTCCGCAGCCGCGGCCTGCACTTTGCGGAAGATCTCCGCGGCCAGCGTCAGGTCGGATTTCAGGACACCCGTGCCCTTGCAGGTGGAACAGGACGTACAGAGCAGCGACTGGAGGTCCTGGCGCACACGCTTGCGGGTCATCTCCACCAACCCCAACTCGGAGATCTCCAGCACGTTGGTGCGCGCCTTGTCCTCCGCCAGCGCCTTCTTGAGCGCGCGGAAGACCTGCTGGCGATGCTCCTCTCGCTCCATGTCAATGAGGTCGATGACGATGAGCCCGCCCAGGTCCCGGAGACGGATCTGCCGCACCACCTCGCCCACGGCCTCCAGGTTGATCTTGAGCACGGTCTGCTCGAAATCGCGCTTGCCGATGTACTTCCCAGTGTTGACGTCGATGGCGACCAGCGCCTCGGTCTGGTCGATGACGATGTAGCCGCCGGACTTGAGCCACACCCGTCGCCGCAGCGCCCGCTCAATCTCCTTCTCGATGCCCGCGGCCTCGAAGATCGGCGCCCTGCCCTCGTACAGCTTCAGTCGACCCGCCAGCGCCGGCACGAGCGAGGAGATGGACTCGAGACACTTGCGAGAGGCCTCGGTGCTGTCTACGAGCAACTCCTCGACTTCCGGGGAGAGGAGGTCACGGACCACCCGGAAGATCAGATCCATTTCCTCGTGGAGGGCCGCCGGGGCGGGCGCATGCTCGTAGCGCGCCTGGATTTGTTGCCAGAGCCGGGTGAGGAACTGGATGTCGGAAACGAACTCCTCCTCCCCCTTCCCCTCGGCGACCGTCCGGACGATGAAGCCGCCGGTCGGCGGGGAAAGTCGCCGCACGATCTGGCGCAACCGGTCGCGCTCGTGATCATCCCGAATGCGCCGCGAGACGCCGAAGTGATGCGCCTGAGGCATGTACACCAAATAGCGTCCCGGAAGCGAGATGAAGGAGGTGATGCGCGCTCCCTTGGTCCCCAACGACTCCTTGGACACCTGGACCAGCACCTCCTGCCCTTTCCGCAGGAGATCCTCGATGGGGCCCGGCGCCTCGCGGCGGCCCACCTCCTCCACCTCGAGGGCATCCTCCTCGCTGGCGGAGAGCATGAGGCGCTCGTAGTCGCCCAGGTTGCTAGTATAGTCCCCCGCGTAGAGGAAAGCGTCCTTCCCCAGCCCCACGTCTACGAAGGCTGCCTGCATGCCGGGAAGCACGTTGGTCACAATCCCTTTGTAGACGTTCCCCACGATGGAGTGCTGGCGCTTGCGCTCCACGTAGAGCTCGGTCAGGAGGCCACCATCCTGGACCGCGGCCCGAACCTCAGTAACCCCTCCGTTGACGAGTATGCGCTTGCCCACCGATGCACCTCACTCAGCGCCACCCGAGCGCTGCTGCACCCTGCCCGATCACGCGGAACTGTCGCATCCGAACGGAGAGGAGGAGCCCCAGACCCGCCATGGTCACCACCATCGAGGAGCCGCCGTAGCTCATCAGCGGGAGCGGGAGTCCGACCACGGGGAGGAGTCCAGTGGCCATCCCCATGTTGGCCAGCGTCTGGGTCGCCACCAGAACAGTCACCCCGAGCGCCGTGAGGCGTCCTCCCGCATCCCGCGCGGTGGCGGCGATCTCGAAACCCCGGAGGAGGAGCACGCCATACGCGGTGATGAGGACCAGACACCCGACGAAGCCCCACATCTCGGCGAACGCGGCGAAGATGAAATCCGTGTGGCGCTCCGGGAGAAAGGCCAGGCGGCTCTGCGTCGCATCGACGATTCCCTTGCCCAGGAGCTGCCCGGATCCGATGGCAATTTTGGATTGGATCAGGTGGTAGGCGGTCCCCTGCGGGTCACGAAACGGGTCCAGGTAGACCAGGAGCCGCTCACGCTGATAGTCCTTCAGGAGCAGCCACGCCACCGGCATTCCCGCCAGCCCTGCGAGGGAGAGCCCGCCGAGCGCCAGAAGGCGGAGGCCCGCGCCTGCCAGGAGCACCAGGACCACCGGGAAGAGGACCACGGCGCTGCCAAGGTCAGGCTGTTTGACGATCAGAAGGAACGGCACCACGAGCAATCCAAGGGTGAGGGAGACGGTTCCCCGTGAGGGCGGGTGGGACCACCGGGAGGTGAACACCCACACCAGGGTGAGAATGAAGATCAGCTTGAAGAGCTCGGAGGGCTGGACCGAAACCGGACCGAGCGGAATCCACCGCCTCGCCCCTGAGACCGTCCGCCCCACCACGGACACCGCGAGCAGAAGCCCGACCCCGCCCACGTACAACGCCGGGGCCGCCCGGATCAGGTGCCGGTAGTCCAGGCTCGCCACCAAAAGCAGAGCCAGGAGCCCGATGCCCGCCCAGGCGAGCTGGCGGGAGACGATCATGCTGCCTCGGGTGAGGGAGAGGTTGGCAAGGGTCGTGAGCCCCAGGCCCACCACCACCAGCGCTGCGGCCAGGAGCAGCCAGTCCATGTTCTGGACCAGCCGGCGATCGATCTTCATCCAGCCTCGATTCATGTTCGGCCGATGTCCGGCTCAGCCGGCCCCCCCGCCTGAACGCGCCACGCCCGCCACCCGCTCGAAGAAGATCCCCTGGAGGATCTGCCGCGCGATCGGCGCCGCCGCTCGGCCGCCCGTGCCGCCTCGCTCCACGAGGACCACGACCACGACTTCAGGATCGTGGACCGGGGCAAACCCTGTGAACCACGCGTGATCCTTGCCACGACTGTCCGGACTCCTCGCTCTGAACTGGGCCGTACCGGTCTTCCCAGCGACGTCCAGCCCTGGCAGGCGCGCCCCTCTCCCGGTCCCGCCATCATTCACCACGCCCCAGAGGCTCCGATGCAGAAACGCCCACACTGCGGGAGAGAGTTCCACATGACCGGCCATCTCGTTACGCTCCTCGTGGAGGACCACGCCGTCGACCCGCTCCACCCGCTGGATCACCCGCGGCTTCCAGAGGATCCCTCCGTTGGCGACTGCCGCCATCATCCGCGCGACCTGGAGCGGGGTGACCAGCACTTGGCCCTGCCCGATGGAGACGTTGACCGTGTCGCCTCGATGCCAGGGACGGCCAGAACCGGGAGAAGGGATGAACCCGGGCTTCTCGCCCGAGAGCGCGATTCCGGTGGGCTGGCCCAGGCCGAAGGCCCGGGCGTAGCGCACGATGGGATCAATCCCGATCTTGAGTCCGAACTGATAGAAGAACGTGTTGCAGGAGTACTTGATCGCCTGGTAAAGATCGATGTTGCCGCGGTCTCTCTTGCTATCCCAGTTCCGGAAGGTCCGACGGCCGAACCTGATGGCTGGCGGGCACGAGAAACGATCAAAGGGAGTGACCACGCCTTCCTGAAGCCCTGCCGCCGTCACGATAATCTTGAAGATCGACCCCGGTGCGTACTGGCCCTGAAGGGCTCGGTTGAGGAGCGGAAACCGAGAGTCCTTGACCAGGCGAAGCCAGGCCTCCCTGCCGAGCGGCCCGGTAAATTGATCGAGGTCAAACGCGGGGCTCGAGGTCATGGCGAGGACATCACCGTTCCGGGGGTCCATGACCACGACCGCACCGGCGCGGTTCCCCATCACCCGCTCGGCAATCTCCTGAATCCTGCGGTCTATGGTGGTGACGACGTCGGCGCCCGGCTTGGGTTCCTGCCGACGGATCAGCTCGATGGGTCGGCCGAGGGCGTCTACCTCGATATGCTGGCTGCCGTCCGTGCCGTGGAGATAGTCGTCCAAGAGGCGTTCGAGCCCGCTCTGGCCAACCATGTCGCCGCGGTGGTAGCGCCCTTCCTTGATCTGGTCCTGACTCGCCTCCCGAACATAGCCGAGCAGGTGAGCGGCAAGCCGGCTCCCGGGATAGGCTCGCTGGGGCTCCACCTCCACCACCACACCCGGTAGCTCCAATTTCCACTCCTCCACCTTTGCGACCTCCGCGAGCGTGAGCCCTCGGCGCACCCGTATCGGCGTGAAAGAATCATCGGGCACCCGCTCGAGCCTCCTCGCCAGCTCCGTGTAAGGAATCTGGAGGAGGGCGGCGAGGCGCGCCAGCACGGTCCGCCGATGCTCCATCTCGCCGGGGATCAGCGAGAGGGTGAAGGCCGGGCGATTGTCGACCAGAGGCAGGCCGTTCCGATCCAAGAGGATCCCCCGAGGCGCAGCGATCGGGCGCACTCGGATCCGGTTCTTCTCGGAGAGCTCCCGAAAGTGAGCCCCTTCCAGCACCTGGAGGTACCAGAGGTGGCCCAGCACGAGCAGGAGACCCCCCAGCGTTGCAGTCGTTACGACGAGGAGCCGGCGATGCCAGGGATCCCTCCTCGCGAAGGTCATGGGGAGCTCCGGCGGGCCTCGAGCCAAGCGAAGGCCAGGACCACGGCCGAGCCAACGAAGCCGTTGTAGAGGGCCTGAGGGAGGATCACGTGGAGCATCAGTCCGGACAGGGACGCCGGGAAATGGAAGAGCTGCAAGAGCCCCCAGCGCGCCACCCCCTCGGCGAGTGAGAGCAGAACCAGACCGGGCACCTGGATCAAGGGGCTCGAAACCCAGAGGCGAGTGCCGAGAAGCCCGACCACAAACCCGACCAGCGACTTGGTCAGCGCCTGGGCCCCGACAAAGCCCCCCCCCGTGACATCCTGGAGGAGCCCGGCGACGAACCCCGCGAGGCAGCCGACCTCAGGTCCCTTGCGAAGGCCAAGCAGAACAATGAGGACGAGCACGACATCTGGAGTCACGCTGCCGACCGTCAGCACGGGGGCCACAGTGGTCTGTGCGAGGCCGCCACCGAACACCATGAGGGCCAGGCCTACCCGCATCGCTATCCCCCGGGCCGCGCAAGAGACCCCGACGGCATGGAAAAGCGAGGAGTGAGGTCAACGCCGAGGAGCTCGACCAGGAGCAGGACCTCTTCCACCCGGGCAAAGTCCACCCCGGGGGCCACCTGAGCGAACTGAAACAGTCCCGAGACCCGATTTTCCACCTCGACGAGCCGGCCGACGGGAAGCCCCTTGGGGAAGAGGCCGCCCAGACCCGAGGACACCACCAGATCCCCTGCACCGACGGCGTCGCCGTCGAGCGCCCGGAATTTGAAGCGAAGAGTGCCTCCGGGCTCCCCGACTACCATGCCGGGCGTGCGTGTCCGCTGCACCATGGCACCGACGGTGGAGCTCGGGTCGTTCAGGAGCTGAATCACCGCTGAGCTGTTGCGCACCACCACGACCCGGCCGACCAGGCCGCCGGGAGCAATTACCGCCGTGAGCCGACGGACCCCGTCGCGGCGCCCGCGGTTGACCGTCAGGGAGCGGATCCAGCCGCCCCACTCCTTGGCGATGACCTCGCCCGGGAGAGCCTCGAACGGCAGCTGCTCCTTGAGTTCGAGGAGATTACGGAGGCGGAGGTTTTCCACCCTTGTCTCTTGCGTTCGGAGGGCTTCCACCCTGAGCCGCTTCACCTCCTCCCGGAGGGAGCGATTCTCGGTGAGGAGACGCTTCCACTCGAGATAGGTGGACCAGATACCAAAGGCAGTCCGGTGCACCTTGGCAACGACAGCCTGGACCGGGGTGGTCACCCACGCTACGACCTCTCCGGGCCGTCCCACCCCCCGGCTCTCAAGGGTCAGGAAGAAGAGGGAGGCCAGGAGCACCGAGACCAGGATGACGTACTTACTGTCTCTCACCCACGGCCCCCAGTCGTGGCGACGGCCGCCGCTCGTGCCGCTCCAACTGTTTGTGACGACTTTCGCACTGCGCACAACCGCGATGGTTCTCGTAAACGCAAGCAGGTAACAGTCGGCGCAACAAGTTGCAACGGCACTAGGCAGAGACCGCCACCTTCGTAAGGAGGTCCAGCTCGTCGAGGACCTTGCCGGTGCCGAGGGCGACGCAGGAGAGGGGATCGTCGCTGACAGACACAGGCAGGTTCGTCTCCTCGCGCAGGCGCACATCCACGCCTTTGAGTAGGGCCCCACCTCCGGTGAGCACGATCCCCTTGTCCACGATGTCTGCCGCCAGCTCGGGCGGTGTTCGCTCGAGACAGGTGCGTACGGTCTCGACGATGGTCAGGACGGGATCGCGGAGCGCCTCGCGCACCTCCTCATCGGTGATGAGGATCGTCTTCGGGATCCCGTCGATCAGATCCCGCCCTTTGACCTCCATGTCCTGGCGCTCGCCCATGGGAGACGCCGAGCCGAGCCGGATCTTGATTTCCTCGGCGCGCCGCTCTCCCACCATGAGGTTGTAGTGCTTTTTGATGTACTGGATAATGGCCTCATCCATCTCATCGCCGGCGATCCGGACGGACTTGCAGTAGACGATGCCCGAGAGGGAGATCACCGCGACCTCGGTGGTACCCCCACCGATATCCACGATCATGTTGCCGCCCGGCTCCTGGATAGGTAACCCTGCCCCGATGGCGGCGGCCATCGGCTCCTCGATGAGATACACCTCGCGCGCCCCGGCCCGCATGGCCGAGTCCCGCACCGCCCGCTTCTCCACTTGGGTGATGCCCGACGGCACCCCGACGACGATGCGCGGGCGCACCAGCGCTCGTCGCCGGTGGACCCTGGCAATGAAGTAGTTGAGCATCTTCTCGGTGACGTCGAAATCGGCGATCACCCCGTCCCTCAGGGGACGGATGGCAACGATATTGCCCGGCGTCCGACCCAGCATGGCCTTGGCCTGGTGTCCCACCGCCAGGACGGAATGATCCGCCTGGTGGACGGCCACGATGGAGGGTTCGCTCAGGACGATCCCCTCTCCGCGGACATAGACCAGGGTATTGGCCGTGCCCAGATCGACGGCCAGATCGTTAGAAAAGATGCCGACGAGCGCGTCGAAGAACATACGCTTGATCCCTCTTTAAATGGAGCTTTAAAGCCTTACTCTTAGCATACGGCACACAGCGCCTCCGGGAGAAGCCATTGCCTCTCAAGACTCGGGCGTTGCCGGTCTCACCGCCCCCCCTCGAACCCAGGGATGCCGAGCCAAAAATATAACTTTTTCGGTGAGTTAGACCAGCCCCAGCCGCCTTTTCGCATAAGGCACGAGACCACCGGCTGCCATCAGATCCTGAAGGAACGGGGGGAAGGGGGCAGCCTCGTAAGTTCGACTGGTCGTCTCGTCCCTAATCCGACCCGTGGCCCAGTCCACAACCACCACATGACCTTCCTCGATCTCTCCCGCTGCCGACGGACACTCGACCAGCGGGAGCCCGATGTTCACGGCGTTGCGGAGGAAGATCCGGGCGAAGGAGACGGCAATGATAGCCCCGATACCGAAGGCCTTGAGGCCAGCAGGGGCGGTCTCTCGCGAGGATCCGCAGCCGAAATTCTTCCCGGCCACGATCAGATCTCCGGGCTTGGCCTTCTTGCCGAACGCAGGGTCGAGCCCTTGCATGATGTACGGGGCGATCTGCGCGGGGTCCCGCATGGCTAAGTACTTCCCCGGCATGATGGCGTCGGTGTTGACGTCGTCCCCGAACTTCCACACCCTGCCACGAATCATCGCCGTCGCCCCCTACAACTGCCGCTAGGGCCGTTCCAACTTAGTAGTCATCCCACTTCTTCAGGGGAGGCGATCGCACCCTTGACGGCGCTGGCGGCGGCGACCGCCGCGTTGGCGAGATACACCTTCGCCGTGGGAGCGCCCATGCGACCGACGAAGTTGCGGTTGGAGGTCGAGAGGCACACCTCGTCGTCGCCGAGCACGCCCACGTGGCCGCCGAAGCACGCCCCGCAGGTGGGTGCCGCAATGATCGCACCCGCCTCGGCGAAGACCTCCATGAGCCCTTCCTTGAGCGCCTGGTTCCAGATCCAGGCGGTGGCAGGGATCACGATCAGGCGGGTGTACGGGTGGGCCTTCTGGCCACGCAGGAGGTCAGCCGCAATCCGGAGATCCTGGAGTTTGGCGTTGGTGCAGGAGCCGAGGAAGACTTGATCGAGCGGAGTTCCCGCCACCTCGTCCACCGGCACCACATTGTCGGGCGAGAATGGCTTGGCGACCTGAGGACGAAGCCTCGTGATGTCGAAGGCGTACTCTGCCGCGTAGGTGGCATCAGGGTCTGATTGATAGACCGTCCACGGCCGCCTCGCTCTCCCCCTCACGTAGTCGAGCGTGATCTCGTCGGGAGCCATGATAGCCGACTTCCCGCCGGCCTCGATGGCCATGTTGCACATGGTGAGACGCTCGGACATCCCGAGCCCCCCGATGACCGGCCCGGTGAACTCCATGGCTTGATAAAGGGCCCCGTCGATTCCGATCCGGCCGATGGTCATGAGGATCAGATCCTTCCCCATGATCCAGTGTCCGAGCCGGCCGTGGTAGGTGAACTTGAGCGAGGCCGGAACCTTCAGCCAGATCTCTCCAAGGGCCAAGACCCCGGCCAGGTCGGTGTGTCCCACCCCGGTGGAGAAGGCCCCCACCGCGCCGTACGTGCAGCTATGGCTATCGCCCCCGATGACCAGGTCGCCCGGACCTGCCAGCCCCTGCTCGGGAAGGATGACGTGGGCGATTCCGCTCCTCCCCTGATCATAGAACTGTGTGATCCGCTGGGCGTTGACCCACTCGCGCACACGCTTGAGGAGGTTGGCGGTCAGGATGTCCTTGGCGGGGACGATATGATCGAAGACGACCACGATCCGCTCGGGGTCGAAGACCCGCGACGCGCCGATCTTCGTGAACACCCCGACGGCACCGGCAGTGGAGAGATCATTCCCCATGACCAGGTCCGCGCGCGCGGTGATGAACTCTCCAGGCTCCACCTGGCGCTTGCCAGCGTGGGCCGCCAGGATCTTCTCGGTGATCGTCATGCCCATCTGACCACCCCCGTCAGGAGCTTGATTCTAGCCCTCTCCTTCCATCGGCGGCAATCGCGCTGCGCAGGCGCACACCAGGTGGGGAGGGTCCCCTTGACAGGTCCACAGCCGGCGCCGACAATGGCCTCCCAATGGCGACTGACGAGTTCGAGGTCTGGTTCGAGCGGGGTCTCACCGACGGGCTCCCCATCGTGCCGCCCACTGGGGAGCGCGTCGAGCGAATGCTGACCGGAACTCGGCGAGCGCGGGAGGAGCTCATCGCCTTGATCCCTCCCAACTACGGCCGCGCGAGCGTGGAGAAGATCGCCGTCAACGCGGTGATGGCCGGCTGCAAGCCCGAATACCTCCCGGTAATCATTGCCGCCGTTGACGCCGCCTGCGACCCGGTTTTCAACCTCCACGGCCACTCCGCCACCACCCATTTTGCCGCGCCACTCATCATCATCAACGGCCCAGTCCGCCACGCGATCGGCGTGAACTGCGCCGCGGGGGTGTTCGGCCCGGGCTTCCGTGCCAACGCCACCATCGGGCGGGCGCTCCGGCTGATCCTCACGAACGTGGGCGGGGCGCGCCCCGGCGCAATTTCCATGTCCACGTTCGGCCATCCCGGCCGCTACACGTACTGTATCGGAGAGTATGAGGAAGCCTCTCCGTGGGAGCCTCTTCACGTCGAATTCGGATTCGGGGGAGCGGAAAGTACGGTGACGCTGTTTGCGGGCGAGGCTCCGCACGGAATCAACGACCACGCCAGCCGCTCGGCCACCCAGTTGGTGGCTTCCATGGGTTGGTCGATGACCGGAATCTGGAACCACAAGAACTTTCCTGTCTACGGTCACACCCTTCTGGTGGTCGGCCCCGAGCACGCAAAGACGATTGCCGACGAGGGATGGTCCAAGAAGGACGTCAAGCAGTTTCTCTTCGACACGATCCGACGGCCGTACCGCGAACTTGGCCCGGGCCCCGACGGGGCTGAAGGTTCCCGCCTGAGGTTTGACCAGGAGGCTCGCGAGCCGGACGAGCTCGTGCCGAAGTTCCCGTCGCCTGAAGAGATTTGGGCGGTGGTTGCCGGTGGAACCGCCGGCCGATTCTCCGTGGTCATCCCCGGCTGGCTTGGGGGCAAGCATGGCTCCCGACCTGTCACCAGGCCGATCGAAAATTAACACTTGACATCTCCCACATTAAGAGTGTAGTGAAATCGTAAGGGATTGCTGTTCGGTGAAGTTCGGAAGCGTTTGTAACAACGTTGTGTAGTGGCGCCGTGACGACCGAGGTCCCGCGGCGTTTTTTTATGTGTTCCTGCCCCACGCGGGGGTACCGACAGCCATGGGGGCTGGAGGGATCACGACGGCGCAAACACAGAAGGAGGAAGAGGTAGAAGGATGCCACAAGGCACAGTGAAGTGGTTCAACGATTCGAAAGGGTACGGGTTCATCCAGGTGGAAGGCGGCGAGGATGTCTTCGTTCACTATAGCGCCATCCACAGCCAGGGATTTAAGAGCCTGGCCGAAGGTGACCGCGTGGAGTTCGACGTCACCAAGGGACCCAAGGGCCTCCAGGCTGCCAACGTCCGCAAGGTCTGACCCATAGCGGACCAGATGAATGGCCCCCCGGTCAACCCGGGGGGCCTTCCTTTTTCGGACCAGGGAGTGGTCAGATAAAAAAGCCCCGAACGGTAGCTGCGGCGGCAAGAAAGCCGGACCGCCCCGCTGGTGAGCTGCGGGACCGTCGGGGCCGGTGGTGCCTGGATCCTCCCAGGCGGCCACCCCTGGGTTCGGTAGGCCTGGCCTAGGAGGCCACCACCTCACAGGTCACCGTACAGTCAGTACACACGACTGGACCACCTCCTTTCTCGGCGAGGCCCCACACGCGGGCCCAGTCCCACTCACCCCCGACCGACCGCCGACTGCCGGCCCAGGGCTCGGCCACATCACCCCCGACGGGATTGCCGGAAGAGGGATGTCAAGGGAGTCTGTGTTTGCTCCGGCCGACTTGCTTTTATGCTACCTCGACGCCCAAGACGAAAAAAGAGAAATCTCTAGGCGCTCGGCCGCGGCGGCCACCGATCCACCCACCTGCTCACTTCACTCTTATCAGACTACGGTTCCGTTCCCAGATGGCGTTTCCGACCCCTCTCACCTTCTGAACGTCCTCCGGCCTCTCGAAGAGGCCCTTGGTGTCTCGGTACCTGATGATCCGCTCAGCGGTGACGGGACCGATCCCAACGAGCTTCATCAACTCGGCCTTCGATGCGGTGTTGATGTTGACCGTTCCGTCGGTGACGGCCCCCGACTGTTGTGGGGAGGCTCCCTGGGCGGCCCAGGTCGGCAGCGCGACCAGCACCCCGAGGAGCGAGAGCAGCAAAACGAGCGAGACATTCCTGATCATGGTTCCCTCCTTGGCTTGATAAGGGTACACTTCCCTGCCTCCCGCCGCGGCCGAGAGGCCTTGCGAGAGGATTCAAGCCAACAAAGGAACCTGCGTCAATGTCCAAAGATTCAGACACCCCGCGCCACCTAGCGGGCTCAACTCTCGCGATGCTCGTCGAGCCGCTTGAGGTACTCCTCCCACTCCACCGGAACCAGCAGCTGCTTCTTGGAGTTGCAGTCCTTGCACGCGGGCACGACATTGCCCCGCGTGCTCCGGCCACCCCGGATCAGCGGGACCACATGGTCCATGCTGAGGTGTCGAGCGCCCACGTGCCGTCCGCAGTAGTGGCACACGCCCGAGGCGAGCCGCCGCTTCCACCACTGGCTCTGGCGGAGCGCACGGGCCTTCGCCCGCTCTCGTTTGAGCTGGGCCACCGTGACTTCGGTGGTGAACCACTCACGTGCTCCAGGCATCACCGAGGCACCCGTCGGCACCCCCCCATCCCATGCCCCCCACCCTCTCGGGGAGGATCTTGTACGTCACGCGGACCTCTCCCCGCCGGCGGTAGGGATAGCGGTCCTGACCGAGGTATTTCTTGGCGAGGGCGTCGATGTGCTGGTCTGCACCCTCCTCGCCGACCGCTGCCACGCGTCCGGTGATCTGCACATAGCGGTAGGGGTTGTCAGGGTCCATGATGGCGACGGCGACCTTCGGGTTCTGTGCAAGGTTCCGGTCCTTGAGGCGTCCGCGTGCCGTGTTGAAGCGGACGTGAGTCCCGTCGAAATCCACCCAGACCGGCGTGACTTGGGGAATGCCATCGGCGTTGACCGTGGCCAGGTGGGCAAATGCCTTCTTCACAGGCGATCTTCGGTCGGCGGCGCGACGAGGGCGTCAGCGCGCGCCTCGGCCATCCCCCGCACGGCAACGAGAAGCCGCACCAGGCATTGCTGAACTAGGGCGGTGTCCTGGGTGGAGGGATCGGCGAGCCACTCCCGGACATGCTCCGAGCTCTCATGGGTGAGGCCAAGGGTTGGCGAGAGCCCTTGAAGCCGCAAGAGGAGATCATCGGCGGGAAGGCCCCGGCTCCGAAGACGACCAACGACAGCCGCCCGCACGGCCGCGTTCCAGATCCCGGTCAGTGCTTCGAGCAGCGCTTGGTAGCACGTGTTCTCGGGCTTCCTTCCCAGGTGCTCGAGCACCAGGGGGAGTAGTGGGTTCACGGTCCGCTCTCCCTCCTCATCCGCCGACATCAGAGGCCTGAGGAGCGGATCCTGCTCGAGGCGTGGCAACACCTCCAGCAACGCCAGGAGGCGCGCGATGCTCACCGGCGGGAGCTCGGAGAGACGTTGCAGTAGCGGAACGTCTAAGGACATCAGGATTGCCCGTAGGAGTATACCCTCTCGCTCACGAGGCCCACAAGATCGAGAGGACCCTAGGACCGGGAAGGAGTGACCGGCCCCCGGGCGGCAGCCAGGTCCTGGGCGCGTCCGGCGGGAACGAGGAAGGCCGAGCCCAGCGCGAGCACTGACACGACCAGTCCGACGACGAACACCCCGTGCAGCGCCTCGGCCAGGGAGACCCGGAGAGTGGCAAGCAGTGGCCCGGCGAGCGCCTCGCGGGTGAGTGGATTGACGACGAGGTCGGGATGGTTGACGAGTTCGCGCACCTGGATGCTGTACGGACCGCCCGCCTCGACGCTGGCCAGAAGAGCCAAGAGCTCCGTCTGCAGCCGATGCGCCATCACCGCCCCCATCACCGCAATGCCCACGGAGCCCCCGATGGCACGGAAGAACTGCGTCATGGAAGTTGCGGCTCCCAGATCGGCCTTCGGGACCGAGTTCTGGACGGCAAGGAGCATGGGGACCATGATCATCCCCATGCCGACGCCAGCCAGGAGCACGTCGCGGACCGCGATGCCCCGGGTGAGTGAGTGATCCCAGCTCGCCAGGAGGACGAAGGCCAGCGCGAGGCTCAGCATGCCGACCAACACGAGGGGCCGATAACCCGTGCGGAGAACGAGCCGGGCGCTCAGGATGGAACAGCTCACCCAGCCCAGGACGAAGGGTGTCAGGACCATGCCTGCCTGAGTGGCAGTGGTACCGACCACAGCTTGCACGTAAAGCGGAACGTAAGAGATGGCGCCGAACATGGCCATTCCGGCCAGGAAGCCGGTGGCGGCGGCGGCGCGGACCATGGGATTGGCGAACAAGCCGAGAGGGATCAGAGGGGCGACGGTGCGCCGCTCCACCCAAACGAAGATCACGAACAGGCACCCCCCGAGCGACAGCGCTCCGAGGACCGAGGGCGTGAGCCATGCCGCGGTCCGCCCACCCTCGATCAGGCCCAGGAGAAGGGAGGAGACAGCCAGGGTGAAGAGCGCAGCTCCCCGGTAGTCGATGGAGACCCTCCGGTGGGGAGTGGCTGGCTCGACCAGCCCCCAGGAAATGGCAAGGGCCGCCAGAACTCCAAACGGGACGTTGATGTAGAACACCCAGCGCCAGGAGAGGTGATCGGCCAGGAGGCCTCCAACAAGGGGCCCCACCACTGAGGCCACGCCCCAAACCCCCGAGAAGTAGCCCTGCATGCGGGCCCGCTGCTCGAGACCGTAGATGTCCCCCACGATGGTCATCCCCAGCGTGATGATGGATCCCGCACCCACGCCCTGGAGCGCCCGGAAGCTCACGAGTTGGATCATGTTCTGCGAGAGCCCTGAGAGGGCCGAGCCGACCAGGAACACCGCGATCCCCGCGAGAGTCGTACGCCGGCGTCCCAGCAGGTCCGAAAGCCGACCCCACAGCGGCATGGTCACCGTGGAGGTGAGGAGAAAGCCCGAGAAGACCCAGGAGTAAATCTTGAGTCCACCCAGGCTCGCCACGACGGTTGGCATGGCGGTGGCGACGACTGTGGACTCCATCGCCGCCAGGAAGATGGAGAGCATCACGCCCGCCACGGTGATGGCTCGGCGGCTCTCTCCGGTCATGAACGGGTGTCGGTGCAGGCGGCGCAGCGACAGAGGGTCCGGAGCTCGGGATACGGGTAGAGGCTCTCGTGGCCATCAACCCAGACAACCCTCAGCCCCTCGGGGAGCCGCTTGATGTCTTTCGGCCAACCCATCTCCTGGGTCAGCGTGGAGAGCGCTCCGCAGGCCCCGCACGGGCAGTCCCGACGAAGGCGGTCGAAGGGATAGATGCTCGAATGCTTGTCCCCCCACGCCGCACCGAGGGCGTAGCGCCCGACCAGATGGACATCGGAGAGATCGTTGGGGTCGGGTTGGCCAAAGATCGGCAGGGTAACCTTGGTCATCTCGCTGCGCGCTGTTGGTGCCGGGGTCTTCGAAGCCCGGACCCTTCGATTCGGAGTCGTGGAAGTGTCTCTCGAGGCTGGAACGGGCTGGCGAACGGGACGTAACCGTACATGGGCGAGGCGCGAGGCGTACCCGCCCAGTCTACCAGAGCGCGGTACAGATGGAAACCTGAGCAAGCCCCGACGGACCCCCCAGGGGCACAGCAGGAGGAGTCGATCGGGAGAGGGATCAGCGTCCGGTCACCAGCCTAGCGCCGTGCCGATAACCGTCGCATAGTTGGAACGGCACTAGAACGGCTGGCGATACGACGCGAGAGCCTCAAAGCTCGTGTACGCGGGATGGAAGTAGAGCTCAACGGTCTTGGGAGCTGGCCCGTTGCGCTGTTTGCCGATGATCACCTCCGCAATGCTCCGGTCCTTGTCCCGCTCCTCGACAGGGACTTCGTTGTCTTTTTTGTACCAGGACGGTCGGTAGAGGAACACGATCAGGTCCGCATCTTGCTCCAACGCGCCCGACTCCCGAAGGTCGGACAGCTGAGGCCGGTGCTCCCGAGTCGGACGAGTCTCCACCGCTCGGGAGAGCTGAGAGAGCGCCACGACCGGCACGTGGAGCTCTTTGGCCAGAGCCTTCAGCGATCGCGAAATTTCCGAAATCTCCTGTTGCCGATTCTCCGCACGGCCGCGGCCGCGCATGAGCTGCAGGTAGTCAATCACCACCAGGTCGAGCCCGTGCTCCGCCTTCACCCGTCGCGCCTTCGCCCGCACCTCCAGAATCGAAATGGCCCCCGTGTCATCGATGAAGATGTGGGCCTCGGCCAACCGGCCCGCAGCGTTGGTGAGTTTCTGCCATTCTCGGGGCTGGAGGCGACCCTTTCGGACATCCTGCAAGCTCACCTTCGCCTCGGAGCAGAGAAGACGCTGAACCAACTGGGTCGCGGACATCTCCAGGCTCAAAATAAACACTGTCTTGTCGAGCTCAATCGCTACGTGCTTGGCGATGCTGAGGGCCAGGGCCGTCTTGCCCATGGAGGGACGGCCAGCGACGAGGATGAAATCCGAAGCCTGCAGCCCCGCTGTCCATTCATCGAGTTCCTTGAACCCGGTGGCCAAGCCTGTGACGTGCTGCTTTCGATCGTAGAGCCGTTCGATGTACTCGAAGGTGCTTTTGAGAATGGCCCTGACGGGGACAGCCGTTCCTTGCATGCGGCGCTCGGAGAGCTGAAAGATGACCTGCTCGGCGTGGTCGAGGAGCGTGTCCACGTCCTCCCGGGCCTCGTAGCTCTCTCCGATGATGTCGCTGGAGGCCCGGATCAGCTCACGCAGCAGCGCCTTCTCGCGAACGATCTCCGCGTACGGGAACAGGTGGGCCGCGGTGGCCGCCTCCTCCCCCAGGAGGGCTAAGGCCGCCTCGCTCCCCACTTCCTCCAGCTCACCCCGCCGCCGGAGCTCCTCACGCAGCGTCAGGACGTCCACCGGCTCCATCCGCTCAAAGAGCCCGAGCATGGCGTCAAAGATCCTCCGGTGGCCCTCTTTGTAGAAGTCGGAGGGCTTGAGGACCTCGACCGCCTTGGGGAGGCTGTCTTTCTCGAGCAGGATGGCCCCGAGGACAGCCCGCTCGGCCTCCAGACTGTGCGGTGGAATCTTGGAGGTCAGCAGCGCAGGGACGGTCGCCACGGCTACTCCCGGGACACGACGACCTTGAGCTGGGCCGTGACCTCGGGGTGGAGGCGGATGGGAACGGAGTACTCTCCGACGCTCTTGATAGGCTCGTCGAGTCCCACCCGCCGCTTCTCGACGGGGAATCCATGCTGGGCGAGGAAGGCAGCCAGATCCGGGATGCCGACCGACCCGTACAGGCGCCCCTCCTGCGAGGCCTGACGAGTCAATGAGAGCGTGAGGGTGTCGATGGTGCCGGCCTGAGCCTCGGCCTGAACCTTGGATTCGGCCACTTTGGCCTCTTGGCGCGTCTTGATCTGCTCCAGGTTCTTAACGTTGGCCGGAGTGGCTGCAAGCGCCAGTTTCTGTGGGATTAGATAGTTCCGGGCGTACCCATCCGCGACCTCGCGAATGTCCCCTCGCTGACCAAGCTTGGGGATGTCATCCAGCAGGATGAGCCTCATGGGTCCGCCCTACTCGGCCGTGTAGGGCACGAGGCCGATAGTCCGGGCCCGCTTGATGGCGTGGGTGAGCTGGCGCTGATGCCGAGCGCAGTTTCCGGAGATCCGGCGGGGAATGATCTTGCCCCGTTCGGTGACAAAATTCCTGAGTCGGCGGGCGTCCTTGTAATCGACCAGATCCACCTTCTCCACGCAGAACTTACAGACTTTGCGACGCCCGAAGCGACGCCGTCTCACTGGTTTGCCTACGGCTGGTGAAATGGGTCCCTCCTCCCCTCTGGCTCTCAGCGCGCCCAGGGGGCTAGAAGGGGACGCCTTCGTTCCCCTCTGCCGACTCCTCGGCGAGTTCGGGTTCGGCCGGCGCCGCAGATTTGCCGCGGCCCATGAACTGCACCCGGTCGGCCACCACTTCCACAACGTTCCGGCGCTGGCCGTCCCTGCCCTCCCAGTCCCGGGTCTGAAGGCGTCCCTCGACCAGAACCGGGCTCCCTTTGTCCAGGTACTCTCCGCAGCTTTCGGCCTGCTTACCCCAGACCACCACGGTGAGGAAGCAGGTGTCCTGGCGCTTCTCTCCGCCCTGCGTAGTATAGGCCCGGTTGACCGCCAGGCGCAGGTCGGCTACCGGCGTGCCGCTGGGAGTGTACCGGAGTTCAGGCGGGCGGGTGAGGTTCCCCATGAGGAGCACTTTATTCAGGGTCGCCATCGTTCGGTCTCCTACTGAACCTCCCCAGTTTGCTCGGACCGAGCTGGCTCTTGCTCGCGTTCGGTCGAGGATTCAGCGTGAGGCTGCGCGGACCGCGCCTTCTTCCGCACTGGCACCCGCGCCGTCAAGAAGCGCAGGATCTGCTCGTTGAGTTTGAGCTGCCGCTCAAACTCCTTCACTGCCGCCGCCTCCGCGAGAAACTCGAAGACCGCGTAGATCCCTTCCCGCTGCTTCTTGATGTCAAACGTCAGGCGGCGTTTCCCCCAGTTTTCCACGAGCTGAACCTGACCGCCCAGCTCCTTGAGAGTGTCCTGAAGCCTGCCCAAGAGCTGGGTCACTTCGTCCTCAGTGGGGCGAGGATCGACAATCAATAAGGTTTCATAGAGGCGCAGACCGTTCACCTCCTCTCGACTAGCGGGGAACGATCAAGTTTCCCCCGGGACCTCGACAAGCAACAATTTCCCAACTTGTACCAGAGAAGCCGGGTTTCAGTCAAGCTGTGCACAAAATAAGACGGCCCCACCCCGTCAGCAGCAGGAGCCGTCTCGACTTCCGCGATGGCGAGACCAACGCTGGCGAGCGCGGGCCCCTGTCGCGTTTAGTACATGTCGCCACCCCCGTGAGGCATGGGCGGCATCTTCTTCTCCTCCTCC